>JAJFGH010000075.1 GCA_021776275.1 Alphaproteobacteria bacterium
AGAACCTCGTGAAGGCCTATAAATGGTTTACCTTGGCGGCGAGCGCCTATCCGGAAGGCGAGGACCGGGATCAAGAGCTGACGAACCTAAAGAATGCTTCGGATGAAATGGCGCCGGCTCAGATCGCGCTAGCGGAGAAGCTGGCGAAGGAATGGCAGCCGAAGCCCTGGAAAAAGTGAGCGCAGGGATGGTTGGCAAGAAGGCCGATCACACGAAACGGAAAGAGGCGGACAAAGCCGTTGCGGCTGCCGCCTTGGAATTGGCTGCCGAAAAGGGCTGGCGCAACCTGTCCCTGCACGACATCGCGCTCCGCACGAACGTTTCCCTTTCCGAGCTTTATAAAAACTATCTTTCCAAGGAAGCCATTCTCGACAGTTTTGTGCGCGCCATCGACGAAGAGGTGCTGCGCGGGCTCGACAAAGCGGAGGAGGAGGATTCTCCCCGGGATCGGCTTTTCGACATTCTCATGCGGCGGTTCGATGCGCTTCAGCCCTACAAACAGGGCATCGCGGCCGTTTTAAAAGATGCGGTGTGCGACCCAACCACCCTTGGCCTCGGTGCGTGCCGCTATTTTCTCTCGATGCATTGGATGCTGGAAGGCGCAGGCATTTCGACCGCGGGTCTGCATGGCGTGCTTCGCGTGAAAGGGCTCGCCGCCATTTATTTTGGCGTGCTGCAGATATGGCTCGGAGATCATTCGGAAGACCAGGGCAAGACGATGGCCGCCCTTGACCGCTGGTTAAAGCGGGCGGAATGGGCCGAGACGCAATTCCCCTGGCCGGATGTGCCGTTTGCTGAGAGGGCGGACGAGCCGCCCGCCACGCCCTAACCCTCTTTCCGAGCAAGGCCTACGGTGGCAAGTGCGGCTTCCTGGCGCGTGCCGATGGCTTTTACGTCAAGCCCGTCAATCAATTCGTGGAACGTTTCGCACCAGTTGATTTCCGCGCGCAAATGCAGAAAAACGGAACCAAGTCCGATCGTTGACCGGTCCATGAGAAGAAATTCACGGGGTGGTGTCACGCCGCCAAGGCGCTTCAGCTCGCCATGAACTTTTGCCGCGGCTTCCGCCCCATAGGCCATGGCGTTCGTCTCTTCGATCGGGCGCACCCGATCCTCCATCAGCGGCGCATAAACAAACTTGGCCCAAATGTTGAGCACCTCGATCAATTCCTTCGATAAATTTTCGAACCCCCAGGTCTCGTAAGCGGAAACGGCAAGGGCTTCGTTGCCATCGCGCAGCGCGTAATAAAGATCGATCACGCTTTGCACAAAAGTCGGTGGAAAAACCCGGATGCAGCCAAAGTCCAGCAGGTTGATCGAGAAATCCTCGCGCACGGAATAATTTCCAAGATGCGGGTCGCCGTGAATAATTCCATAGGCATAAAAGGGAAGGTACCAGGCGCGGAACATGTTTTTTGCGACGCGGTTGCGGTGTTCCTGGTCGCGCTCCTTGAATTCAAGCAGCTTCCGCCCGTGCAGCCAATCCATCGTCAGCAGGCGCCTTGTTGAAAGTTCCGGCACCGGGATCGGCACATGGGCGCCGGCTTCGTTCTTCAAGATGTTTCCATATAGCGCCATGTGACGCGCTTCGCGGCGATAGTCGAGTTCTTCGCGAAGGCGTTCGGAAATTTCTTCGTAGATCTCACGCGTGTCCACGGCGCTGTCGAAGCGGCGGTAAATCTGAAAGATCAGTTTCAATTGCTTCAAATCCGCTTCGACGGTCGATTCCATGTCCGGATATTGCAATTTGCAGGCAAGTTCGCGGCCGTCCTTGCCGGTGGCGTAATGGACCTGGCCCAGGGAGGCTGCGGCGGTGGCTTCGCGTTCGAAATTTGCAAATTTGTCGCGCCAGTCGGGGCCAAGCTCGCTCGTCATGCGGCGTTTTACAAAAGTCCAGCCCATGGAAGGGGCGTTCGCCTGAAGCTCCGTCAATTCCCGCGCATATTCCTGGGGCAGCATGTCGGGCACGGAGGAAAGCAATTGGGCGACCTTCATCAGCGGGCCCTTCAGGCCGCCAAGTGCGCTTCGCAAATCCGACGCATGCCGGTCACGGTTCAAGGTCTTGCCGAAAAGCTGTTTAGCGCCAAGATCGGCAGCCAGGCCGCCTACCGCCGCGCCGACCTTCGCATAACGCCTGAGACGTCCGGAAAGCCGGTCCGTTTCCGGATCGCCCGTTTTCTCGCTGTCCGTTTCTTGGTTCGACATGTCTTTTCTTGCGCCCTTCGAGGTTTCGCCCGCACTATATATGGAATGTTTGCGCTCCGCTTCAAAGGATCGACCTCATGAGCTGGCTGCTGCCCGGCCTCGGCGCATCCTCCTTCGCGATATGGCTGGTCCTGGTTTTTTTTCGGGGCGATTTCTGGCGCGCGGATCAGCGGCTTCGCCGCCGCGTCCGGGATCTGGCCCATTGGCCCGAGATCGCGGTCGTTGTGCCGGCACGGGACGAAGCGGCCGTCATTGGGGAAGCGGTGAAATCCCTTCTGGGCCAGGACTATCCGGGAAAATTTTCCATCTTTCTCGTCGATGACGGAAGCCGGGATAACACCGGCGCCTGCGCGCGTGCCACCGCCGATGCACTCGGCAAGGGCGAGCAGCTTTACGTTCTCGAAGGGGAACCCCTTCCCGAAAGATGGGTGGGAAAGGTATGGGCGATGGATCAAGGCGTGCGGGCCGCGGCCGGTTTTGCACCGGAGGCGAGCTATTTTCTTTTCACGGACGCGGACATTGCCCATGAGCCGGCCAATCTGAAAATGCTGGTGAGCAAGGCGGAAGGCGAGGGGCTGGACCTCGTTTCGTTGATGGTGCGGTTGCGCGCCGACAGCTTTTGGGAACGTTTGTTGCTTCCGGCCTTCGTGTTCTTTTTCCAGATGCTCTATCCCTTCCCTTGGGTGAACGATCCGGGAAAAACCATCGCGGCGGCGGCGGGCGGATGCATGCTTGCCCGGCGCGAGGCGGTGGAAGCGATCGGCGGCATGGGGGCTATTCAAGACGCATTGATCGACGATTGCGCGTTTGCGCGTGCGATCAAAGCCAGGGGCCCGATCTGGCTTGGATTGACGGAGACGACGGCAAGCATTCGTCCCTATGGCGGGTTTGACGGAATTTGGCACATGGTGGCGCGCACGGCCTATACGGAACTTCGCCACTCCCCGTTCTTGCTTGCCGGCACGCTGCTCGGCATGTTTTTCACCTATCTCTTGCCGCCGGTCCTGGCGCTGGGCTATGGGCTACATGAAAGCGGCGCCGCCCTTGGCTTCGGCTTGGCGGCCTGGGCGTTGATGGCGGCGAGTTACCGGCCCAGCCTAAGCCTCTATGGCAGTTCGCCATGGGTTGGCCTTCTGCTGCCCTTTGTCGCCCTGCTTTATTGCGCCATGACGTTCGATTCCGCGCGCCGCCATTGGCGGGATGCCGGGGGCGAATGGAAGGGGCGTACCCATCGGGGAGGACGCTAACGATGCCGTTTCGTATTTTGGGTTTGGATCACGTGGTTTATCGCGTTGCCGATGCGAATCGCGCCATCCAATTCTATACCGTGGTGCTTGGCTGCACCCTTGAACGCGAGGTCGAAGCGTTTGGACTGATCCAGCTTCGGGCAGGCGAGGCGTTGATCGACCTTGTCACCCTTGATGGCGAGATCGGCCGCAAGGGCGGCGTGGGCCCGGGGTGTGAGGGCCGGAACGTGGATCACATCGCCCTTCGCATTCTTCCGTTCGATGCGACGGCGATCTTCGCCCATTTGGACCGTCATGGCGTTTCCCATGGCGACGTGGCGAAGCGTTACGGAGCGGAAGGGTTTGGTCCCTCCATCTATATCGAGGACCCGGACGGCAACATGGTTGAATTAAAGGGGCCCGCGGAAGCGCCCGGCGCAAAAGATCAGCCGGACGGTTGAAGCGCCTTTTCAATCCTTGCCTTCGCCGCGGGTGAAAATTCAAGCTGCAACGCGGCTTCCTGGGCGGCAGGGGACATTTTTTTCCAGGTCTTGCGCAGGATCTCAAGAATTTTTTCTTCCGGGTGCTTTTCGGAAAATTCCTCGAAATAATTCTCCAGAAAAACAAGACAGATGACATCTTCAAGCGCCTGGGCTTCCGCATCCTGGGTCAAGCGCTCCTTGCAAAGAAGCGACTGCACCTTAAGAACGGTTGCGGCGTCGTAGCTGGCTTCTTCAAGGATCGTTTCGATGGTCTCGGCATGAAAATGCTTGAGCGCCGTTCGCCATTTTAAATAGCCGATCCGATCCATCGGATAATCGCCGCGCGGGATTTGCCAACGGCGAATGTGTTGCGCGCGCGCTGCCAGGCGAAGCGCTTCGGAAGCCTGGGGTCGAAAATGCGCGAGCCGCTCCGTCATGTGGGTTGCGTAAAGCAACTCCTTCGGAACGTCTTTTCCCTCGTGGGAAACGCGGTTTGGGTCGTCGGCATTTGCCGCGTCGATGGCACGAATGGCCTTTTCAAAACGCAAGCTTGGCTTCGTTGGCATCTCGCCAGCCTAGAGGGCGGCGCAAAAAATGGCTAGCGCGGGACACGGCGGGCGCGAAAAAACAGGCAAGGCAGCCATAAAAAGAGGCCCGGCGCGAAGGCCCGGCCTCAAGTGGCGGGGAGGAATGGGTTTTATCGGCCGAGCTAGGCAATCTCCCAGCTGCCGTCGGGTTGACGGCAGGCGGTGCCATAGGCTTCTTCCGTTTTGCCGCCGACGGTCACGCTCTGCTGAAATTCGCGGCAATAGCGCCCTTGGGACTGATAGGTGCGCGTCGGCGTCACGGTGCCGGAATTGCCGCTATCGGGGTTGGTCCAGCCGGTGGTTTGGCCCGTTGGGACGCGTTCGAAGGCCGTTGCCGACGTGCGCGCCATGTGAAGTTTATCGGCGCGGTCAAGGGATTGGCCGACTTCGCTTCCTAGATAGGCACCGGCCAGGGTGCCGACGGCGACGGCGACCAGCTTGCCGCGGCCCTTGCCAATTTGGGAGCCGGCGAGGGCGCCAAGCCCAGCGCCGAGAAGCGTGCCGCCCGTCTGTTTCGGACCGCTGTTCGTGCCGGCACAACCGGCAAGACCGATGCTCAATGCAAGAGGAATGGCAATCAGGGTCTTTTTTATCTTTCTCATCGTTTTCGCCTCCAAACCGCGAAGTGGGTTTTTCCTTGTTAGAGGTACGATTAGAAATAGATGTAAAAATGATGTCAATAAGAATATTAGTTTTCGCATTAAAAAATGCATCTAGATAGTTAAGTAATTGATATTAAAAAGATAATTTTTATGGAATTTACCAACAGAAAAATACCCATAAAAAATACGTGTACTATTGATTGCATTATCGGGCCAAAAGCTTAGGCTGCGGTAAGTTTCAAGTTCAGGCTGCAGGGAAAGCGATGACCGCGAAATATGACGGCGCGCAACGCCGCGAATATCTGACCATGCTGGATCGGGTAGGCGAGAACTGGCTTGGCGTTTTTGCCGGCGACCAGGAATTTTATTCGACCGCCTATTGGGATCTGCTGACCGGCATTTGGCGAAACGAAAAACCGGTTCGCAAGACGGATGCGCTCAAATTCATGCGTGCCATTCGCAGCGCCCATACGGCCGGGAAATATCTGGATGCGGCGATTGCCAAGGGCATCGTCGAGGAAGCCGCGAACCCGAAGGACGCGCGTTCAAAACTGGTGCAATTAGCGCCGGAAATGCGCGCCCGTCTCGACCTTTTCTTCGACAGGGCGGTGGGCGAGATGGGGGAATCCTATCAGCGGATTGGCAAAGGCGCTTCCTGAGCCGGAAAACCGTTTCTTACTTTTTTGGGCCCGTCATTTTTTCCGGGCGCACATATTCGTCGAATTCTTTTTCCGTCAACAAGCCCAAGGCAAGGGCGGCCTGTTTCAGCGTCGTGCCTTCCGCATGGGCTTTTTTTGCGACCTTCGCGGCGTTGTCGTAGCCGATATAGGGGTTGAGCGCCGTAACCAGCATGAGCGATTCGTGCAGCAATTGTTTGATGCGGGCCTCGTTCGCCTCGATGCCGACGACGCAATTCTTTCGGAAACTTTCCGAGGCGTCCGCCAGCAGCCGGATGGACTGCAATAGATTGTAGATCATCACCGGCTTGAAAACGTTCAACTCGAAATGCCCGTTCGCGCCGGCAACGGTAATGGTCGTGTGATTGCCGATCACCTGGGCGGCAACCATGGTCATGGCTTCGGCCTGGGTAGGGTTGACCTTGCCCGGCATGATGGACGAGCCGGGCTCGTTTTCGGGCAGGCTCAACTCGCCAATGCCGCAGCGCGGGCCCGAACCAAGCAGGCGAATATCGTTCGCGATCTTCATGAGTGAGGCGGCCAGCGTGTTCAGCGCGCCCGAGGCCTCGACGATGGCGTCATGGGCGGCCAGGGCCTCGAATTTGTTGGGGGCCGTGACAAAACGAAGGCCGGTGATTTTTGCCACATGGCGCGCAAAGCCCTTGGCGAAGCCCTGTTTCGTGTTGAGGCCGGTGCCGACGGCGGTGCCGCCCTGGGCAAGCTGCAACAGGCGGGGCAGGGTGCCTTTCACCCGTGCAATGCCATATTCGATCTGGGTGGCGTAGCCGGAAAATTCCTGGCCAAGGGTAAGGGGGGTCGCGTCCTGAAGATGGGTGCGGCCGATTTTCGTCAGTTTCGCGAAACGCCGCGCCTTGTCGTCCAGCACTTTTCGCAAATTTTCAAGCGCCGGCAGCAGGGAATGATGGATTTCTTCGACCGCGGCGATGTGCATAACGGTCGGAAACGTATCGTTCGACGATTGCCCCATGTTTACATGGTCGTTCGGGTGGACCGGGTCTTTTGATCCAATCTTGCCGCCCAGCTTCTCGATGGCGCGGTTGGCAATCACCTCGTTCGCGTTCATGTTCGTCTGGGTGCCGGAACCGGTCTGCCACACGACCAGAGGAAAATGTTCGTCCAGCTTGCCGCGCAGCACTTCATCGGCGGCGCTCGCAATCGCCCGGCCGATGCGTTTTTGCATCTGGCCAAGGTCCATATTCGTCGCGGCGGCGGCCTTCTTTTGGATACCGAGGGCGCGAACAAGCGGCTTTGGCATCGTTTCGCCGCCGATTCGGAAATTTTGAAGCGACCGCTGGGTCTGGGCCCCCCAATATTTGTCCGCGGGCACCTTGAGGCTGCCCATCGAATCGCTTTCGGAGCGGAAAGACGGCTTTTTCGCCATCGTTGGAGGCCTCCTTTTTTATCAGCTCCCGCCTTTTAGCACAGGCGCACCTGCCCGCAAAAGAAAGCAGGCAGCCAGCGGGTGCGGTTTTTTCCTAATCGCTTTTTTTCTGTAACGCACCCGTCACCATCAGCCAAAGTGCGACGGCAATCGCGGCCCCGGCAATCAGGAAAATAAAGAAAACGACGCCATTGGCGAGGGGCGGATCGAAGGAAAGGCCCCGCACGCCGAAGAATGGTCCGAGCAGGGATCCGACCGTGTTGCACCAGGCGGCGATGGCCAGCGTCCAGGCGAGAAGGCATTTCCGCGTCTCGACAAGGTTCAGGCGTTCGACAAAGCCCGCCACGGCGAACAAAAGAAGGGAATTCAGGATGCCTTCCAGGTGAATTTGTTTCCACGCCCGGTAATCGCCGGGGATGTCGACGCCAAGAATGACGTAGAGAAAAACGCAGCCGCCAGCCAGGCCAAGCAGCAAAACGCCGACACCGTGAAGGATCAAAAGCGATTGTGCCCGTGAAACCATAAGGAATTCCCCCCTTTTTCCTGCAATCTGAAGTTTCGCGCGAAAACGATGCCATGGTGCCCATCATCTGTCCATGGCCGTCGGGTTGGGGGAGATCAGTCGAAAGGCACGGGGCAGCCGCAAAGGCCGGTGAATTCGTCTTCCAGCAGGTCGTAAAGCTCGACGTTGTTCCGAGCGGAAATCCAGCCGTCCTTTTCCTTGTCGTAATAGAAGCCATGGCGCCCGGATAGAGGCGATGCCAGGCCGATCGTTTCGCGCAGTTCCATCGTATTCAGATAATAGTGATGCCCGCCTTCCAATTGAATCGACAGGGTATCCTCGGTCCGCTCTATCTCGACCGTGGGGCCAAGGGCGTCTTCGACCTTTCTTTGGATGTAGTCCAGCGTCGCGGCAAGAAACTTGCCATAGGCGGTCTTTTCGGTGGTCATGCCCGGTACGTTCTGTGAAATTCCCGTTTCGTCAAAAAATCCCACGTCCGGCGGGGCAGCGTCAACCGAAAGCGGTGCGCCTGGCCCCGAAGGGTTTGTTGAAAACTTCCGAGGCGGGTATCCTCCCGGAATAGAAATGGGAGAATGCACCGAATGCCCTCAGCGCCAAAAATTCTTGCTTTTTCAGGCAGCAACCGCGACGGCTCGTATAACCGCATGTTGCTGGAAGCGGCCGCTGCAGGCGTCGAGGCCGCGGGCGGGGAGGTGAAAATCCTCGATTTGCGGAAACTTCGATTGCCGCTTTACGATGGCGATCTCGAGCGGATCGAAGGCCTTCCCGATAGCGTGCGGGAACTGAAAGCCCAAATGATCGCGCATCAGGGTTTTCTTATCGCCTCGCCGGAATATAACGGCTCAATCTCGCCTGCTTTAAAAAACGCCCTCGACTGGGCATCCCGCCCTGCCGCCGGCGAAGCGGCGCTCGCCTGTTTTGCGAACAAGGTTGCGGCCATCTGCAGCGCCTCCCCCGGTGGCCTTGGGGGATTGCGGGGGCTTGTGCATGTGCGCGCCATTTTAAACAACCTCAAGGTGCTTGTGCTCCCCGATCAGGTGGCCGTCGGCGAGGCACAGCATGCCTTTCAAGGGAATGGCGCCATCAAAAACGAGCAAGAGCGGCAAGTGGTTGAAGCGCTGGGCGCGAAACTGGTGGACGTGACTACGAAGCTTTCGGCATAACGCCAGCCATGCGTTCGCTTTCCTCGTCGCCCGACAGCCAGCCCCCTTCCGGATTTGAATGGCGTGCCTTGCGCACGCTGTTTCCCTATCTATGGCCGAAGGACAGCGCCGAAATGCGCGGCCGGGTCGCATTGGCGGTCGTTTTTCTGATCGCTGCGAAGGGCGCGAACGTTGTCGTGCCGCTGATTTACAAGGAAGCTATCGATGCCCTTTCGGGCAGCGTGGCGACCGTTATCGTTCTGCCGTTGGGCCTTCTTTTCGCCTATGGGTTGCTGCGCGTGCTGGCCCTTGGTTTCGGCGAGCTTCGCGATGCCGTCTTCGCGAAAGTGGCCCAGCGTGCCATCCGGTCCGTTGCCCTTCGGACCTTTCGCCATCTTCACAAGCTTTCCTTGGGCTTTCACCTGGAGCGTCAGACGGGCGGGCTGAACCGGGCAATCGAGCGCGGCACGAAGGGGATCGAATTTCTTCTGACCTTCGTAACCTTCAACGTCGCGCCAACCCTTGTTGAAATTCTCCTTGTTTGCGGGATCCTCTGGGTGCTGTTCGACTTTCGTTTTGCTGCGATTACCTTCGTGACGATTGGCGGCTATGGGGCCTATACCCTGTTCGTAACGGAATGGCGGACGAAATATCGCCGCATCATGAACCAGACAGATAGCGAGGCGAACACGAAGGCGGTCGATAGCCTGCTTAACTATGAAACCGTCAAATATTTTGGAAATGAAGCCCATGAAGCGAAGCGTTTTGACCGCTCGCTTCAGCGCTATGAAAAAGCCGCCGTCAAAAGCAAAACGACGCTTTCCCTGCTGAACGTCGGCCAGGCGGCGATTATTTCCATGGGCGTGGTGCTGGTGATGCTCCTCGCCGGCCAGGGAATCGTCGATGGAAAATTGACGATCGGGGATTTCGTCCTGGTGAACACCTATCTGATCCAGCTTTACATGCCGTTGAACTTTCTTGGGTCCGTGTACCGCGAGATTAAGCAATCCCTGACGGATATGGAATCGATGTTCTCGCTGCTTCGCGTAAATGCGGAAGTTGAGGACAAGCCAGACGCCGTGCCGCTCAACGTCACGCGTGGGGTGGTGCGTTTCGAGAACGTCGAATTCGATTACGATTCACGGCGAAAAATCCTGAAGAATATTTCCTTTACCGTGCCAAAGGGCAAAACGGTCGCCATCGTCGGTTCCAGCGGCGCGGGGAAATCGACGCTCTCGCGCCTGCTGTTTCGTTTCTATGACGTGGATCGTGGCCGCATCACCATCGACGATCAGGATATCCGCGACGTTACCCAGGCAAGTTTGCGGGCGGCTATCGGGGTCGTGCCCCAGGATACCGTCCTCTTCAACGACACGATTTTTTACAACATTGCCTATGGGCGCCCCGATGCAGAACGGGAAGAAGTGGAGGCGGCGGCCCGTATGGCGCAGATCGAAGGCTTCATCCGCTCGCTTCCGGATGGGTTCGAGACGCGCGTCGGCGAGCGGGGATTGAAGCTTTCCGGGGGCGAGCGCCAGCGCGTCGCCATCGCCCGGACTATTTTGAAGCATCCAAAAATTCTGCTTTTCGACGAGGCGACCTCGGCGCTTGATTCGCATACGGAAAAGGAAATTCAGGAAAGCCTGCGGGCAGTTTCCATGAACCGCACGACCCTGGTCATCACCCACCGGCTGACGACGGTTATTGATGCGGATGAAATTCTCGTTCTGGACGATGGGCTCATCGTCGAGCGCGGCAGCCATGACAGGCTGTTGGCGGCAAATGGCCGCTACGCGGCGATGTGGGCGCGGCAGATGGCGGCGCTGCCGCCCATAGCGGTGCCGGAGGTTTAAGTCTTTCGGCGCGGGCGGCGCGGGGGCGTGCTGGCCGCGGGCGGCGGCTCGGCAAGGAAAGCCGGGATCTGCCAATCGGGGCCGTCCGCCTTCGGCGTTTTGTCGCCGGCATCTTTTTGTTTCGGCGCTTCTTTTTGCTCGGACGTCTCTTTTTGCCCAGACGTGTCTTTTCGTTCCGGGCGCCTGCCGTGGGCCTTTGGAGAGGGGGAGCGTGCCCCTTCTTTTTTCGGCGCCGTTTTTCTTGGTGCGTCTTTTCTTGGCCCGCCCTTGCTAGATGCCCCGGAACGCCGCCCCCGTTTTGGTTTGGCGTCGAGGTCGATGTCGATTTTTTTCCGGCCTTCCAGGACTTTCCAGGGAATGTCCTGGCCGATCATGCGCTGAATGTCTCCAAGGGATTCGCCTTCCTCCGGCGAAACCAGCATGAAGGCGTGCCCCTTCCGGCCGGCGCGTCCCGTCCGTCCGATGCGGTGAATGTAATCTTCCGGGTTTCCGGGCACGCCGTAATTAAAGACGTGGGAAACGTCCGGAATATCAAGGCCGCGCGCCGCGACGTCGCTTGCGACCAGAAAGAGAAGCTCGCCCTTGCGCAGCGATTCCAGGGTTTCCATCCGTCTCGATTGTGGCAAATCGCCATGAATGGGCCCGGCGTTGTATCCCTTGCGCTTCAACAGATGGGCAAGCGCGTCCACCTGCTTCTTGCGGTTGCAGAAGATGATGGCGCTTTGGATTTCTTCGCTTTCAATCAATTGCATCAAGGCGGCGTCCTTATCGCGTTCTTCGACGCCGATCAGGAACTGTTCGATCGTCTCTGCCGTTGTCGTTGGCGACGAGACGGAAATTTCTTTTGGATCATTCAGAAATTTATCTGCGAGCCGGCGAATTTCCGGCAGGATCGTCGCCGAGAAAAGAAGCGTTTGCCGGCTTTTTGGCAGGGCACGGACGATTCGCTCGACATCGGGAATGAACCCCATGTCCAGCATGCGGTCCGCCTCGTCGATGACGAGGATCTTGACGTCGTGGAGCAGCAGCAACCCGCGCTCGTAACAATCCAGAAACCGGCCCGGTGTCGCGATCAGCACGTCGGCGCCGCGTTCGATCTGCTGCTCTTGGGGCGCCAGTGAAATGCCGCCGATCAAAAGCGCCTTGGCAAGCTTGTGATGTTTTCCATAGCGATCGAAGTTGTCGGCAACCTGGGCGGCCAATTCCCGGGTGGGTTCCAGAATGATCGCCCTCGGCATGCGGGCCTTGGCGCGGCTTTGCGCCAGAATGTCGATCATGGGAAGGGTAAAAGAGGCCGTTTTGCCTGTGCCCGTCTGGGCACAGCCAAGCATGTCCCGCCCCATAAGCACAGAAGGAATAGCCTTTTGCTGAATGGGGGTCGGTTCGGTGTACCCGGAATCCTCGATTGCCCGTAAAAGCTCGTCGCTTAGGCCAAGTTCGGCAAAGCTCATTCGCTGCAACCGGCGGAGAGGGGGTTCTTCGAGTGGGGATTGAAATTCATGTTGGGCGGAGTGTAGGCGTTCTTGCGCGTGTGTCAATTCGTAGACGTTGGCTAAGGGGGAAAGTTTCGCTACTTTTTGCCTGTTTTGGCCAAAACAGGCCTGTGAAAGCGGAAAAGCGGGCCCGGTAGAGGGAATTTATGCGGATTGAACGGGAAGAATCGCTGCTTCTAATCATCGATGTGCAGGAAAAACTGGTTCCGGCCATCGACGATTTCGGCGCCATGCTGAAAAACGCCATCCTTCTGATGGCGGCCGCCGGCAGGCTGAGCGTTCCGATGCTTCTATCCGAACAATACCCGCAAGGCTTGGGCCACACGGTTTCGGAGCTTCGCACGCTCTACGCCAATTCCGGTGGCCAGGTGTTCGAGAAAAGCTGTTTTTCCTGCTCGGAGGAGCCGGGCTTTTTGCCCAAGCTCGCCGAATGCGGACGCAAGCAGATCGTGCTGATCGGGATCGAAGCCCATGTCTGCGTCCTGCAAACGGCGCTCGGCCTTCAGGCGGCGGGGTATTGCCCCTTCGTCGTGGCGGACGCCGTTTCCTCGCGCACACCGGCGAACCGGGCCCTTGGCCTTGCGCGGGCCCGGGACGAAGGCGCCGCCATCGTTTCCGCGGAAATGGTCTTTTTTGAATGGCTCCATCACTCGGGCACGGACGAATTTCGCGAGCTTTCCAAGCTCTTGCGTTAAACCCCTGGTAAGAGCGAAAAGGGCACCTTCTTTCGATGCGCCGTCTTCCCCTTGTCCTCTTGCCGGGTCTGCTTTGCGATGCCGAACTTTGGCGGCATCAAATCGACCGTTTGCAAGACGTTGCCGATCCGATCGTCGCCGATTTGACCAAGGACGATTCGATGGAAGCGATGGCGCGTTCCGTTCTCGACGCCATGCCGGAAAGATTCGCCCTGGCCGGTCTTTCGATGGGAGGCTATGTCGCGCATACGCTTCTTCGTCTGGCGCCGGAGCGGGTTTCGCATCTCGCTCTTTTGGATACGAATTTTCGCGCGGATACGGACGCGCAACGGACCCGCCGGCGCGACATGATGTCCCTTGCCGAAAAAGGGGCGTTCAAAGGCGTCACGCCAAGGCTGCTTCCCCATCTCATCCACAAGGACCGGTTGGAGGACACGTCCCTGGTCACGGCGGTGATGAAGATGGCGGAAAGCGTCGGCAAGGCGGCCTTTCTGCGTCAGGAGCGGGCGATTTTGGGCCGGACGGATGGCAGCGAAGCCTTGCGCGCGATTGCCTGTCCGACGCTGGTGCTTTGCGGGGCGGAGGACGCGCTGACCCCGCGCCGCCTGCATGAAAAGATGGCCGGCATGATCCCCGGCGCCCGCCTGGTCGTCGTTCCCGATTGCGGGCATCTTTCCACGATGGAACGCCCCGAGGCGGTCACGCAGGCCATGCGGGAATGGCTAAGCGCCTAATCGAAATTTGCGGTGGCCTCAAATAGAAAGCCCCCGGTCGGAGAACCGCCAATCGTTGCAAGGGGGCATCGCAATGCTTGGCGTGTGGCTCTCCGACCCGGGGGTCGTACCGGTCTCGGTGGACTCGTCTTCGCGTACAATAGGGTCGAAAAAATGCGTACGCACACCGTCCCGGCTTGAGTGACGAAAGGGCAAAACGTCACTGCGATTGACGGTACTTAAAGTGCGTCCAACTGGATAGGGGGGCTCACTGGAATGTGATCAACGTTTACCATGTTTGGGCCGTTTTCGGCCCCTCCAAACGTTCCGCTAAACGTCCAGATTTTCGATGAACTGCGCATTTTCCTGAATAAAGGCGAAACGCCGTTCCGGCCGCCTTCCCATCAGGTCTTCGACAAGACGTTCGACCGCCTTTGTCTCCTTTTGCGCGTTCTGGCCCGGCAGGGTGACGCGATAAAGAACGCGTTTTGTCGGGTCCATGGTCGTCTCTTTCAATTGCGCCGACGGCATTTCGCCAAGCCCCTTGAAGCGGCTGATCTCGATCTTCGTTTTGCCTTTGAACACCGTTTTCAAAAGGGTGTCCTTATGGGCGTCGTCCCGGGCATAGGCCGTCTGCCCGCCATGGCTTAGGCGGTACAAAGGCGGCACGGCAAGGAAAAGCCGACCGCCCTCGACAAGGGCCCACATCTCGCGGAAAAAGAACGTCATCAGCAGCGAAGCGATATGGGCCCCATCGACGTCCGCATCCGTCATGATGATGATGCGCTCGTAACGCAATTTCGAAGGGTCGCATTCCGCACCGGTGCCGCAGCCAAGCGCCTGGATAAGATCGGCAATTTCCTGATTGGCGCGAAGTTTTTCATTCGTCGCGCTGGCGACGTTCAGGATTTTGCCGCGCAAGGGCAGCACGGCCTGGGTTTCGCGGCGTCGGGCCTGTTTTGCCGAGCCGCCGGCCGAATCCCCTTCCACCAGAAAAATTTCCGTCTCCTTGGCGCTTTCGCGGGTGCAATCCGTCAATTTTCCGGGAAGGCGAAGCTTGCGGGTCGGGGTCTTGCGGGCAAGCTCCTTCGCCTCGCGGCGGCGCAGGCGTTCTTCGGCCCGTGCGACGATGCGCTCCAACAGCAGATTTGCCGTTTCCGGGTCGCCGCTAAGCCAGTGATCAAAATGGTCTTTTAGGGTCGCTTCCGTCAGCCGTTGTGCCGCTGCCGAGGAAAGGCGCTCTTTCGTTTGACCCTGGAATTCCGGCTCCTTCATGAAGATGGAAAGCAAGATGGCGGCGCCGATGGTGATGTCCTCGCCGGTGATTTGGGCGGCCTGCCGGTTGCCGACCAATTCGCCATAGGCTTTCAACGCACGGGCAAGGGCGGTCCGCAGGCCCGTTTCGTGGGTGCCGCCCTTTGGGGTCGGGATTGTGTTGCAATAGGAGTGAGCGAAGCCTTCGCCGTCTTCCGGCCAGCTAATCGCCCATTCCATGCGCCCGGCCTTTTTCGGAAAATCGGCTTCGCCGGCAAAGGGTTGGGTGATCACCTCGCGGCCATCGAGGGTCGCGTCCAGAAAGCCTTTCAGGCCCTCTTCGAAATGAAAGCGTTCTTTCGCCGGAATCTCGGAATCGCGAAGCAGTTTTGGGTCGCAACTCCAGCGAATCTCGACGCCGCGAAAGAGATACGCCTTCGATCGCGCCATGCGGTAAAGCCGCTCGGGCCGGAAGGCCGCACTTTTGCCGAAAATTTCCGGATCCGGGTGAAAGCGGACCATGGTTCCGCGTTTGTTTTTTTGGCCGGCGCTCGCCTTCAATTTTGTTTTCGGCTTGCCGCGGGCATATTCCTGTTTCCATAGCTTGCCGCCGCGAAGGACCTCGATGACAAGGTGGTCGGAAAGTGCGTTGACGACGGAAACGCCGACGCCATGGAGGCCGCCGGCCGTCTCATAGACCTTGTTGTCGAACTTGCCGCCGGCATGAAGGGTCGTGAGAATGACTTCCAGGGCCGATTTCTTCTTGAATTTCGGGTGGGGGTCGACCGGCACGCCGCGGCCATTGTCCCGCACGGCAAGGGTGCCATCGGCGCCAAGCTCCAATTCGATGCGGTTGGCGAAGCCGGCTACCGCTTCGTCCATGGCGTTGTCCAGGACTTCGGCGGCCAGATGATGCAGGGCGGCCTCATCCGTGCCGCCGATATACATGCCTGGGCGGCGGCGGACGGGCTCCAGCCCTTCCAGAACCTCGATATCCTTCGCCGAATAGCTTGGGCTGGCGGTCTTCGTTTTGGTGGGGCGTTTTGGCATGCGGCATTATGGGGCGCCGATATTCCCCAAGCAAGCAGGATGCGGTAGGCTGGCTCCGGTTGCGATACGAGATATAGGGGGCAGGCACCCATGGCGAAATATCCTGGCGAAGAAGGGCGGGTCCCGGAAACCCGGACCATTGCGATGCCCGCGGATGCCAATCCCAATGGCGACATCTTTGGCGGCTGGGTGCTTTCCCAGATGGACATCGCCGCCGGCATGACCTGTACGCGCCGCGCCGCCGGGCGTGTCGCGACGGTTGCCATCGAAGCCATGACCTTCCATTTGCCCGTTTTCGTGGGCGACAGCGTCTCGTGTTTCGTCAAGATTCTTCACGTCGGCAAAACGTCGATCACGGTCCATGTCGAAACCTGGGTTGAGCGTTCCCGCGCCGGCGATCTGGTCAAAGTGACCGAGGGGAATTTCGTCATGGTGGCCCTCGACGAGGCGCGCCAGCCACGGCCGGTGCCGCCGGCTGAAAGCGCCTGAATAACACCCAAAAAAAGGGCCGCGTTGCCGCGGCCCTTCTTCAGTTTCTAATTTAGAACGTTTATCTTAGACACTGTAATACATGCTGAATTCAATCGGATGCGGCGCCATTTCAAAGCGTGTCACTTCCTCATATTTCAGTTCCAGATAGCCGTCGATCTGGCTGTCGGTGAAGACGTCGCCCTTCGTCAGAAAGGCCCGGTCTTTCTCAAGGGCGCCGAGCGCTTCGCGCAGCGAGCCGCAGACCGTCGGCACGCCCTGCAATTCTTCCGGCGGCAGATCGTAGAGGTTCTTGTCCATCGCTTCGCCCGGATGGATCCGGTTCTCGATGCCGTCTAGGCCGGCCATCAGCATGGCCGAGAAGGCGAGATAGGGATTGGAAGCGGCGTCCGGGTAGCGGACTTCGACCCGTTTGCCCATCGGGTTGGTGGCGTAGGGAATGCGGCAGGAGGCGGAACGGTTGCGGGCCGAATAGGCCAGCAACACCGGGGCCTCGAAGCCCTTCACAAGGCGCTTGTAACTGTTCGTCGTCGAATTCGTGAACGCGTTAAGGGCCTGGCTGTGCTTGATGATGCCGCCGATGTAGTAGAGGGCGTTTTCCGAAAGGTCCGCATAGCCGTTGCCGGCGAAGGTCGGCTTGCCATCCTTGAAGATGGATTGATGGACGTGCATGCCGGACCCGTTGTCGTCCACGACCGGCTTCGGCATGAAGGTCGCGCTTTTGCCATAGGCGTGGGCAACCTGGTGGACGACGTATTTGTATATCTGCACGGCGTCGCTGCAGGAAAGAAGCGGGCCAAAGCGGAAGCCGAGCTCGTTCTGACCGGGGGCCACTTCGTGATGGTGCTTTTCGATATCCAGCCCCATCTCGCCCAGGAAGGTGAGCATTTCGGCCCGCAGATCCGTCATCGAATCGACCGGGGGCACCGGGAAATAGCCGCCTTTGACGGGCGGACGGTGGCCCATATTGCCTTCCTCGAATTCGGCGCCCGAGGCATGGGGCGCCTCGGCGTAATCGAGGGCATAGAACGTATGGTTCATCGAGACGTCGAAGCGCACGTCGTCGAAGACGAAAAACTCAAGCTCGGGCCCGAAAACGGCCTGATCGCCAATGCCGGTGCTGGCGAGATACGCCTCCGCCCGCCGCGCGGTCGAGCGCGGGTCGCGGTCATAGCCCTGGCCGGTGTTGGGGTCGATGATGTCGCAGAACAGGATCATCTGCGACTGGGCCGTAAAGGGGTCCAGCACCGCCGTCGAAGGGTCGGGCATCAAGATCATGTCGGACTCTTGAATGGCCTTCCAGCCTGCGATCGATGACCCGTCGAACATGAAGCCGTCGACGAAGACGTCCTCGTCGATCGTAGAGACGGTCTGGGCCGTGTGCTGCCATTTTCCCCGCGGGTCGGTGAAGCGGAGATCGACGTATTTCACGTCGTGATCCTTAATCATTTGAAGAACTTTTTTTACGTCGGACATAGCGTTTCCCTGGGTGCTGCTTGAAAGTCTGTTGGGGGGTTAGATGGCTTCGCCTCCGGCTTCGCCGGTGCGAATGCGTATGGCATCGCTGATATCGGAAATGAAAATCTTGCCGTCGCCGATGCGGCCGGTCCGCGCCGCCTGGACAATGGTCTCGACGGCTTTTTCCAAAAGGCTGTCTTCGAGCACGATCTCGATTTTCACTTTTGGCAGGAAATCCACGACATATTCGGCGCCGCGGTACAGCTCCGTATGGCCTTTTTGGCGTCCGAAGCCCTTTACTTCCGTGACGGTGATGCCTTTTAGGCCGATCTCGTGAAGGGCTTCTTTCACTTCGTCGAGTTTGAAGGGTTTGATGATCGCTTCGATTTTTTTCATGAGCCGTTCTAGCCGATTGAAGAAAAAGCTTTAGAGGTGCAAGGGTGGAACCTGAGCGCGGCGAGCGTGACCTTTTGGCCATGCGCGCACGGGATTACGTCTGCATAGCACTAAGAAAGCACGGAACGTGCCAGACGAAAACGGATGGAAAAGTCACAAGAAAACCCGGGCGGATGTCTCCGCCTCCCCCTGAATTGGTTATTTTCAAGGCATAAGCGCCTATATTATGAGCAGGTTGTTGCCTGTTTTTCGGGGCCTAGCGTGAAGGGAATCGCCGGGTGAATCAAGTCCGATTCACGAGGAAAACGGGCAATGATGCGCCAACGCCACGTCTTGCCTCGGCGGCGCTTGACGCCTTCGTTGGCGAGCGTCTACACAAGGCCATCACGGCGGGTGTAGCTCAGTCGGTTAGAGCGCCAGATTGTGGATCTGGAGGTCGTGGGTTCAATTCCCATCACTCGCCCCATTTGCCTCACGCCACGCGCATCAAAATCGGTCGAGACCGAAATCGTCCTGTTTGATGCAGGGGCGCTGGCCCGTGATCAGATCCGCCAAAATTTGTCCGGAACCGGCTGCCATCGTCCAGCCATAGGTGCCATGGCCGGTGTTCAGGAAAAGATTCGAAAAAGGCGTCGGCCCAAGGATCGGCAAAGTGTCCGGGGTGAGGGGGCGAAGACCGGCCCAGGGGACGGCCTGGCTTTGATCGGCGGCGCCCGGAAACAGGGCCTCCATTTCCGTCGCCAGCGACGCACAGCGCGCCGGCTCAATTTGCGAATCATAGCCCGTAAAGACCGCCCATCCCGCCGCCCGCAGGCGATCGCCAAAGCGACTAAAGACCAGCTTTTGGTCTTCATCGGTGATGCTTCGGCTGGGCGCCGCGGCAGCGTTGCGAACGGGCAGCGTCACCGAAAAACCTTTCGCCGGATAGATGGGCAAGCGAAGCCCAAGCGGGCGCAGCAGGGGGCCGCCATGGCAGCCAAGGGAAAGCACCACCGCATCCGCCGTAAACTCTTCGCGGTCCGTTATGACCCGCTCGATGCGTCCGCGTGCCGGGACAAGCGCCTCGACGGTCTGGTGGAATTTGAAAACGGTGCCAAGGCGGCTCGCTTCCGCGGCCAGCTTGACCGTGAATTCGTGGGCGTCGCCGCTTTCGTCCTCAGGCGAATAAAGGCTGCCGGCTAGTTTCCCGGCGACGGATGCAAGCGACGGCTCTAGAGCGAGGGTGGCGTCTCCATCGAGGGCGCGTAAATTCGAGCCCAGCGCGTTCATCGCCGCCATGCGCTTGCGCGCGCGGTCGAAGGCGCGCGTCTCCCGATAGATTTTTAAAATTCCGGTTTCTTGCAGGGCATAGGTGATGCCCGTCGCTTCGCGGATGCCGCGAAGCTGCTGGCGGCTGTAAAGGGCGATGCGAAGGGCGCGCTCCAGATTTTGGGCCGCGGGCCGGGCGGCGCATTGGCCGAGAAAACGAAGCGCCCAGCCGTAAAAATCGGTGCCGGCGCGAAGGCGGAAACGAAACGGCGGGTTCTTTTGGCCAAGCCATTGCAGCAATTGCCGGGGAACTTCCGGATTGGCCCAGGGTTCGGCAAGGCCGGCCGAAATTTGGCCGCCATTGGCAAAACTTGTTTCCTCGCCGGGACCGGCTTGGCGATCGATCAGCGTCACCCCATGGCCGGCGCGGGCAAGGCAATAGGCAGAGGTTACGCCAACGACGCCGCCTCCCAGCACCAGCACCTTCACCAATCTTCTCCCAAGGGACGTTCCGGCCTCCTCGCTATATAGCGGTTCCGAAGACGAAGTGCAGGCGTTGCTTTTTAAGATAGGGAATTCGGGACGACAGCAATGGCGCCGTCACGCTATTCTGAGGCCTATGAAAAAAGACCCGGAAAGCCTGGAACGGACGCTGCTTGACGTCGCTGAAATCTACCGCGTGGATCGGGCGGCTGCCCATGCTGGGGTTTCGGCTAGTCAATTGATGGCGGCTGCCGGGGCCGCCGCCGCCCGGGAAATCGTTCAGCGTTGGTCGCCGCGGCCGGTTTTGGTCTTGTGTGGCCCTGGTAACAATGGCGGAGATGGCTTTGTAATTGCTACGAAATTACGTGAAAAAGGCTGGCCGGTTCGGGTCGCTTTGCTCGGCACATTGGCCAATCTAAAGGGCGACGCAGAGGCCAACGCACTGCGCTGGCAAAGCGGCGATGTCGCGGTTGGCGAGATTTTGCCGCTGACGCCGGAGGCGCTCGCCGGGGCCGAGCTTGTCGTCGATGCCCTTTTCGGGGCGGGGCTCGACCGTTCCATCGAAGGGACCGCCCGGGCCGTGATCGAGGCGATCAACGCATCGGCGCTGCCTTGCGTCGCCATCGATGTGCCAAGCGGCGTACATGGCGATACCGGCGAAATTCTGGGCGTCGCGCCGAAAGCCGTCTTGACCGTCACGTTTATTGCCAAAAACCCCGGCCATTTCCTGCTGCCGGGCCAGGACGTCGCGGGCGAGGTGGTGCTCGTGGACATCGGCGTGCCGGCGGCGGCCTTTGCGGAAATTCAGCCAAAGACCTTTGCCAACGACCCGGCGCTTTGGCGCCATCTTTATCCCAGGCCGGGGCGAACGGATCACAAATATACCCGCGGCCATGTCGTCGTGGTTGGGGGCGACGCCATGACCGGCGCCGCCCGGCTGGCGGCGCGGGCGGCGCTTCGCATCGGCGCCGGCATGGTTACCCTGGCCAGCCCGCCCGAGGCGGTGCCGATTTACGCCGCCGAAAGCCCAAGCCTGATTGTCCATCCCGTAGACGGCAAAAAGAGCTTTCAGGACCTGATCGCCGACCTGCACAAGCGGGCCCTTCTGCTGGGCCCGGGCAATGGCGTGACGAAGGCAACCCGGGGAAAGGTGCTGGCCGCCTTGGCCACGGGCCTGCCTTGCGTGCTGGATGCCGATGCGCTCACCGTCTTCGGCCCGGAGCCCGAGACCCTTTTCGAGGCGATCGCGGGCCCGGTTGTCCTGACGCCCCATGAGGGAGAGTTTGCCCGCCTCTTCGGGATTGGCGGGGACAAATTGACCCAGGCCCGCGAGGCGGCCAAGCGGAGCGGGGCGGTGGTGGTGCTGAAGGGGGCCGATAGCGTCATCGCCGCGCCGGAGGGCCAGGCGATCCTCAACTGGAACGCGCCGCCCACCCTTGCCACGGCGGGGTCGGGCGATGTCCTGGCCGGCATGATTTTGGGGCTGCTGGGCCAGGGAATGGCGCCTTTTGAAGCCGCTGCGGCGGCCGCCTGGCTGCATGGCGAGACGGCAAAGGAAGTCGGTCCCGGGCTTATTTCCGAAGATTTGCCGGAAAGCCTTCCAAAGGTGTTGGCATTGCTGTGGAATTCCCATTAACCTTAGCGAAGTATGAATTTACCAAGCTAAAATTTTGTTGGAATTTCATATAGTTTAGAGGCGATGCTTTACCTTTTGTTAAAATGGGATGTCTAAGGTGTTGGGCACGGGGCAGACACATGTATGTGTCATTGCAAGTAGCGCAAAAGAGAAATTTGCAGGTAGCACAAAATGAATTTGAGCTTGCGACATAAAGAAGAATACGACTATGGCAGCGAATCCTCGGATATCGAGGTCGGTCACATTTTTCGCTGTCCGCACAACGGTCCTGTCGTCGAGACGGCAAGAGTCATCGGTGTCCGCTCGGATTCCTATGGCATCCCCCACGTCACCTATGAAGTGCGCATTCGCCGTGCCAATCACGACGTGCAGGATGGCCCGCGCATGTTGGCGTTGAAATCTTTTGCGCAACGTTATCCGGAGCGCGTTCACTAAACCTCGTTGCGAGGCGTTGCGTGCCGAACCCTTCCGGTTTCATTTTTTATCCTTCCAAATTTCGTTTTTCCGTTTTTTGCCGTTTGGCATGCGGCCTTTTCGTGGCCTCCGTTGGGCGTGCTTCCCCCGCCAAGCCCCAGCGAAGTCAAGTGCTTACGCCGCCGATCCCTTCATGCTATAAGCCGCAAAGGCCCGGCCGGTTGACGTCACGGCGCGAGCCGGAGTACCCATGCGGGCGTGGTGGAACTGGTAGACACGCCAGATTTAGGATCTGGTGACGCAAGTCGTGGGGGTTCAAATCCCTCCGCCCGCACCAGCCACTAGCAGTTTCTTGCCGGTTTTAAGCCGGCGTAC
>JAJFGH010000076.1 GCA_021776275.1 Alphaproteobacteria bacterium
GCCAGCGCTTCGCCCGCCGCGCCCGCCCAAAGCGGCCCCCCCGACCCATCCGTCGCCGTCGCCGCCAAGGCTTCGGCAAAGGCAATGTGCCGGTCGAGCAGGTCGCCAAGCCGTCCTCGGCGCTTTGCCATGGCCGCCGCGAAGGGCCTCGCCAGGCGTTCCATCCCGGTCACCCAGGCAAGCAGTGCCTCCCGCTCCGGCGTCTCGGCCTGGGCGGAACGTTTCAAAGCGTCCATCAGCCCCTTGAAACCGGGCGCCGGCCGGGGGCCGCGCAAGATGGCTGTTTCAAGCTGGCGGGTGCGCCTTCGAAAACGTCCCGGCGTCTCGCCGCCCGCCGCCAGGGGATGCTTGAAACAGGCCAGAAGCGCCACCGGCGACACGTCCTCTGCCAATAGCTGCGCGGTTAAACGCAAGAAAATGCCGGGCGCGGTGGTGCCAAGCGGCGTGCCGCCCGAATCGTCCACGTCGATTTCCCAGCGGCGAAGCTCGGCGGCAACGCGGCGCGCAAGGGCGCGGTCCGGCGTCACCAGCGCGGCTTGAAGCCCGCTCTCTTCAAGAGATTGCCGCAACAGCAGCGCGATCACCCCCGCTTCTTCCGCCGGGTCCCGGCACTCGATACGCCGCACATCTTTCAACGCCGCCTCCCAGGATGGCTGGGCGGCGTGCCAGCGATGGGTCGTTTCGGCGGGGCGCATCAATTCCGAAACCAGCTGCTCCCGCAAAGGCGGCGTTTTTGGAACGGCGCCTGCCCATTCGCCCACGTCTTCGCGCGCAAGCTCCAACCGGCCGAGAAGCTGTTGCATGCCGAATTGGGGATGGGTCGCGTCCAAGGCCGCCCAGCTTTCCGCGTCCATGCAACGGTCGAGGCCAGGCAGAACCACCCGCCCCTTCGGCAAATGGGCAACCAGCTTTAAAAGATCCGCCGTCGCCGGAATGCTGCCGGTGGAACCGGCGGCGATGACCGGGCCTTGCGGCGGATGCGCTTGCCACAATTTCGTTTGCGCCTCGAGCAGCCGGTTGCGGCGCGCGGCCGGATCGATGCACCCTTCCTGGGCCAGAATGCCGGGCCAATGCTCCGTCAGGATTTGCAAAAAGCGAAGCGTTTCCTGCCAATGAGCGGCGTAATCCTCCGGCACCAGCCGGGCCAGACCGTCCATGGAAAGGCGTTCCGTCTCGACCCGGTCGAGAAAACGCGCCAGCTCACCCGCCAAGGTCGCGGCCTGTTCCGGCGTCGGGCGGCCCGGACCCTCTTTTCCGGCCAGCCCCTTTTGCATCAGCAATTCGCTCAAAAGCAGGCGGCGGCGCAATTCCGAGATCGCCGGCGGCAGTTTTTCCGCGCTTTCAAAGAAGGCGCTTTCCTGAAAGAGAAACGCCTCCTCATCGACGTCGCCGATCGGCGTCATTATGGGAAGCAACGTTGCCTGACCGCCGCGCAAACGCAGAAAGGCCTCGCGCAGGGCGCGGACAGCGCGGCGCGTCGGCAAAAGAATGCGCATGTCGGCAAGGCGGATGGCGTCGTCGCCAGCTTCTTTCAGGATGCCGGCGGCCAGCGCGTCGACAAAGGCTTTGCCGGGCGAAATCGTAAAAACGTTGGGACGCTTCGCCATCCGGTACTTAACCCTGGAACTTTTCTTCGACCAGCGCCAGGCCGGCCGGCGTTCCGATATGGTACCAGGCGCCATCATGGACGCAGCCGAACAGGCGCCCCTTCGCCAAGGCCCGATCGTAAAGAAGGTTTAGGGAAAACCGGCCCTCCGGCGCGCTTTCAAAAAGCCGCGGATGCAAAAGCTGCACGCCGGTAAAGACAAAGGGCGCCGCCGAACGCGCGCGCCGGACAAGGCGGCCATCCGATTGCCTTTCGAAATCGCCCGCGCCGTCATAGCCGATGGCGTCGGCAACCGGCTGCAAAAGCAGCAGGCCATCCATCCTTGCCCCTTCGAATGTTTCGGCAAGCCGGGTCAGCGCCGCCTGCCCGGCATCCTGCCAAAGCACGTCGCCATTGAGGGCAAAGAAGGGCCGGCCTTGAAAATGCGGGAGTGCTTTTCGAAGGCCGCCCCCGGTTTCAAGAAGCGTGTCCTCCTCGGAAAAATGGATCCGAAGGTCGCGCCGGGGCGCCAAATGGGTGCGAATTTTTTCCCCCAGATGGTGCAGATTGACGACCGCCTCTCCGATCCCCGCTTCCACCAGGCGGTCCAGCGTGCGATCGAGAAGGGCCCGCCCGGCAACCGCGACCAGCGGTTTCGGCAGGCTGTCGGTTAGGGGGCGCAAGCGTTCGCCACGCCCCGCCGCCAGCACCATCGCCCGCTCTGGCATGTTTTGCGCCGTCATTTTGCTTCCGCCTCCGGAATTTTGCGAAGCGGCGGCGGCAAATGCGCCGCAAGCCACCCTTGCAATGGCGCCAGGGAAGGTGCCCGCACATTTTCTTCAAGCAGCCGCCACACCCGGGGAAGATGGGAAAGGTAATGCGCCTTTCCGTCGCGCCGAAAGAGACGCGTGAAGATGCCGATAATCTTGCAGTTCCGCTGGGCGCCGAGGATGGCGTAAGAGCGCGCGAAGGCGGCCCCATCCAGGGCCGGAAACGCCGCCAAATAGCGCGCCTTCATGGCCGAAACGAGGCGGGGGTCAAGATCGCGCCGCGCATCTTCAAGAAGCGAGACCAGGTCGTAGCTTACCGGTCCGCGAAGGGCGTCTTGAAAATCGAGCAGGCCGCAAGCGGCGACGCCCTCGCGCTTGGCAAGCAACAGAAGGTTGT
>JAJFGH010000077.1 GCA_021776275.1 Alphaproteobacteria bacterium
AGGCGCGGGCTGGATAACCAGCGCGCTTCTTTGGTGCACTCGCCGGCGGACGGAAGACAAACTCGAAGCCCTGTTCGGGCCGGATGGCTATGAAGCCATGCCGCCTTTCGCCGAGCAGATCGGCGCCGGCATCTTCGCAAAAAGCCAGGTTTTTCAGCCCGCTAGTTGATCCATGGGGCGAGGCGGGGGCCGATCCGGTTGGCGATGCTTAAGGGCAGTTTTTTCCAGGCGCCGATCAAACGGCGGTATTGGGCGCTATCCGGGTCGAGCCTCGGCAGCGTCCGCGCGCGCACCAAATGATATTGGTAGGCAAGCGGCCTTGGCTCGAAGCCCCAGTTTTTCTTGAACGCGAAGGCGCCGCTTCCCTGGATGCTGCGCCCATAATCGAAATGGCGCATGCCCCGCTCGGTCGCGTCGCGCATGAGGTCCCAATACATAAAGTGGTATCCCTTCAGCGCCCGCACGGCGGGTAGCCCGCCCGCATAATAGGGCAGCACCTGATCCCGAAAATAGAAACTCAGCACGCCGCAAATGGGGGTCGCGTCCTTTCGCACGATGCGGATCTCGGCGTGCTCGCCGAATGCCTCCAACAGGATGTCGAAATAGCGTTGCGGCAAGGTGGGCGTGCCAAGGTCGCGGGCGCTGCGCGCGTAAATCGGAAAGAAACGTGCCGCGTCGCAATCGCGGTCGCTTTGCAGGCCCGCAGCGATGCCCTTGCGGATGTCGGCGCGTTCTTTGCGCGGAATGGCCAGAAGGTTTTGCTCGACGTCGGCATGGAGGGGGCGTTGAAAGGTGAAATAAAGATCGCTCGTCGGCCAATCGGGCCGGGTGCGATGGCGGTTGCGAATTTCCAGGTAATCGCAGTTCGCCTTTGCCGCCAAATCGGCGGCGGCGTCCTCAAGGTCTTGAACGATTTCCGGGCGCGTGGCGATAGCGCCGCCGTAAACGCAGAAAGGCGTTGAAACGAGCGCGCGTCTCAAATTTGGCCGGCGCACGAAGGCAAGTGGCAGAAGCCCGCAAATTTCCCCGCCTTTTTTTGCCCATAGGTAATGGGTGCGGATGCCGAAGGCGCGTTCCAGGACGCGCTTCCATTCCGCCAGGTGGAAAAACGTTCCTTCGGGCGTTGCCTCGACAAAGGCGTTCCATTGGGAAAAATCCGCCGCCTCGAAAAGGCCGATGCCGTGGGCCGTGATGCCATGGCCCGTGATGCCATGGGCCGTCATGGGCCGGGCTTTCCCGCGTCGCTTTTGGGTCGGCGCAGCACCATAAAGAAGGATGCGCCCGCCACGCCGGCCAGAAGGCTTTTTTCGCCGACCCAGCCATGGCGCGAAAGGGGGCAGGAGACGCCGATAAAATCGACCGAAAGGCCTTCTTCTTCGGCGTGGCGGCGCAGCGTTTCCGGCTTATGAAAAACTTGCGGAAAATCGGGCGCGCCGCTCAGCCGGTCCGCAAGGCGCCCGATGCCATGGGCAAGGCGATGCAGAAGCGAGCGCCCGTTTCGCCACACCAAGATCAAGCGCCCACCGGGCGCGAGCACGCGCCCCCCCTCCTTTATCAATTGCGGGGCCTGGGCGTGGGGCTGTTGGTTCAGGAACTGGCAGCAGATGGCGTGGTCGATGCTGCCGCTTTGAAGGGGCAGGGCATAGGCGTCGCCGCGCAGGACCGGCACGCCGTTTGCGTTCGCAAAGTCGCAGGCTTCGGCGTTGAAATCGAGGCCGATGACGCGATGCCCGCGTTCGGCCAGGGGGCGCACCATCAGCCCGGACCCGCATCCGATATCCAAAAGCGTGCCAAGCTTTTCCTTGTCGCCAAGGGCCATAAAGAGGAGGCGTTGCTCCCAAAGAAAATAGCCGCGCAAACGGTACCCGTTCGTGCGTGCGTTGCCTTTCCCATATTTCGCGCGCATGGAATGGTAGAGGCTGTCCGTTTGCTTGTCCGCCGAGATCAAATGGGTCTTTCCCGTTTCTGCTGGCCGTTGCCGGCCGTTATTCGAAGGGCGCCCATTGCGAGCGCCCAAAAAAGGAACGGCGCCGCGATCAACACCAGCCGGACCAAAAGGCTCGCCCCTACGGCCAGGCCAAGGGGCAAGCCGTTGATGGCAAGCAAGCCTGCCAGACCCGCCTCGCCGAGCCCGATGCCGCCAACGGTTTGGATCGGCAGCACGGCCAGCAAATTATAGGCGCTCGCCACCCACGCGCTTTCCAACGGCGTCAGCGCAAGGTGAATGGCGAAGAAAAGTAACGCAAGGCTGCCCAAATTGCAGGCCCATTTGGCGACCGTGAGGGCAATGCCATAAAGAAGGGTTCGCCGGTTGAGGCCATGGCGGTGCCATATCCGCGCCTGCAAAAGCAGCCGCAGCAGGTGATGGCGAAAACCGGACGGGCGGGGGCCGTGCTTCCGCCTTAAGGCAATGGCCGCCGCGGCCAGGGGCCGGTCCAGATAGAACAAGCCAAGCGGCAGGCAAACCAGCAGGCCCGCCGCCAGGAAGGCGGTCTGAAAAAAGGTCAGCAGGCTTGCAAGAGAGAGACCCAGCAGCATGAAAAGGCTGCCCAGGATGGCAAGGTCGAACAGGCGCTGTGAAAGCACGCTCATCAGCGCGGCGCCGGCCCCTTGCCGGAAATAGCGGCGAAAAAGCAGCACGGCGCCCATCTCGCCAAGACGCGCCGGCAGCAAAATCAACAGCAAAACGTAATGGGCGTTCACCTTGAGGCAGGTGGCAAAGCCGGGGCGGCTTGGCGTGAAGACGCCGATGCGCAAGGCCGTGACGATGCCCTCCACCATAAGCAGCGCGATGGCGCCAAGCACAAAAGGCCAGGCGGCCAGGCGGAGCATGCTGGCTGCCGCGTGCCAATCCACCTGCAGCAGAACGCCAAGCAAAAGCGCCAGGCTTACGCCGATGGCCAGCCCCCAGAGGAGGGGGCTGCCGCGGCGCGCGATTTCAAGAAAAAGGCTCATCGCGTTTCGTCAGCTTTCCCCGGCGGGCCCGCGCCGGGGCCATCGGAGGCGGCTGCCCGCCTCATAGGCGGTCCAGGCGATGCCGATCGCATAGATTTGCAGAAGGCCGAGATTGTAGCGCGCGACGCTCACCGAGACGGTGGCGTAAAAGACCGCCATGAACCAAGCCGGCAGGCTGGCAATGAGAAAATCTTGGTCGCGTTTTTTCAAGGACCAGCAGAGCGTCAAAAGAAACCCGATCAGGCCCAGGATTCCCCAATATTTCGCGACGAACATCCCGCGCGCGAGAAGCGCCAGCGTTACGAAGAAATGCTTGGCGGGATCTTTTTGAACATGCTCGCGCATCAAATCCGCAAGCACGTCTTCGCGGTTTTCCACCCGGTTGCGGCTTTCAAGAAAAATCTTCGGGGATTCGCTGAGGTAATAGGAGCCTTCCTGCCAGCCGAGTTTTGCGTGAAGCGGCTTTGGAAAAAGTTTTCCGGCTAGGTTGTCGCCGAAATCGGGCAGCCAATAAACAAAGGCGACGCCGACTTCCGGCCAGGACATGCGGTTATAGGCGGCGCGCTGGGCAAAAATGGCATCGGCATAGCCACCGGTCAGGGTCGCTTGCCCGAACTGGACGTAATTGCGGCCAAGCCAGGGGGCGGCCGCAAGGCCAAAACCAAGGATGAGCATGGCCCCCTTGAAAAGGAGAAGCTTCTGCCGCCGCCAAAGGGTGGCCGCGCCAAGGGCCAGTGCCAGGCCGTAAAAAAGATAGGCATATTCCGGCCGGGTCAGCGCCGTCAGCCCGATGGCAAGCCCCGTTGCGAGCCACCAGCGCAACTTGCCCGTCTGATTGGCGGCGACAAGGCACCAGACGAAAGCAAAGAAAAGCGGCAGAACCAGAATTTCCGTGAGCACCAAATTCGCAAATTTCAGCAGCTCGAAGGAAAGAAAAGCGGCAAGGCCCGCCAGCCAGGCAACGCCCGCACGCCCATGCAGGCGGCGCGCGGTCAGCCATAGGAAGGTGAAGGCAAGGACGGCGAGCCCGCTTTGGGCGGCGAGAAGGAGGTCCAGATCAAGCGGGCAAGGCGTTCCCGGCGGTTGAAAGCGCGCGCAGCTTAGGCTTTCGCTTAGATCGGGGTCGAGGGTCATCCATAGGGCGAGCCAGGCCGGATAAAGGGGGGAATTTGCGTTGCCCGGTGATGGCGCTTCGCTGAGCGCGCCATCCGAAAGCCCGAAGACGCCGTGGTGATAGAGGTTCAGGGCGTAATCGATGTAGCGAAGCGCATCCGCCTCAGGCCGTTTTACCTCGGAGAAGAACGCAAATTGCGCCGCCGTCACAAAGAGGCCGGCAACGATCGCAAAGACAAGGGTTTGCCGGAACCCGGCCCGGCGGTTCCCTGGGTCTCCGCTTTTGCTTGGGGCGTCTGTCAATCGGCGGCGTCCGGTTTCGTTATTCTAGGCTCGTCGCCGCGAAGCAGAGGATGCACCGGCCGCGAGGGCTGCCGGTCAACGTCGAAGCTCAGGGCGGAAAGCGTCAATTGCAAACCGGCGATGACCGAAAGGGCAGCCAGCATAACGGTTCCAGCCGTGGCCGAAACGCCGAGTTCGGCGCTTTGGTGCCATTTGAAAAGGCCAAAGATCAGGCCAAATGCCAAAAGCGAAGGGCCAAACACCCACTCGATCGACGCCACCGAGAAATCGCGCAGGAAGTAATTGTAGAGAATTCTTTTTAAGAAATTCACGCTGTGGCGCACCAGAAAGATCGGCACGATGTGCGATACGTTTAGGCTGCTTTTCTCGGATCCGTAGGTCGCCACAAGGGGAATGTCCATGACGGCGGCGCGAAGCGTGTTCAGCCGAAAAAGAAGGTCCGGTTCGAAGAAGAAGCCGCGGCTCAGCTTTTCCAGGGGCACCAGCCGCAGCACCTTTGAATGGATAGCTGTGTAGCCGTTGTTGGGATCGAAGAGGCGCCAATAGCCCGTTGAAAATTTGCTTAAAAAAGAAAGCGCCGCGTTGCCAAGCTGGCGCACGAGCGGCATGCTTCTGGCGAATTCAAGATTGTAGAAGCGATTGCCTTTTGTGTAGTCGGCTTTCCCTTCAAGAATGGGTTCGACGAATTGCGGAATCAGAGCGGGGTTCATTTGCCCATCGCCATCGAGTTTGATCACGACGTCGGCGCAATCTTCCAATGCCGCGCGATAGCCGGTTACCGTCGCCCCTCCGACGCCCATATTTTTCTTGTGAAAGAGGACTCGGATACGCGGGTCGGCAAAATTTTCCTTGATATAGGCGCCGGTTCCGTCCGGGCAGGCGTCGTCCACGCAATAGATGAAGGCGACCGTCGCAGGGATGGCGGCCAGGACCTTGCCGATATGAGCGCGCTCCCGAAAACAGGGAATGACAACGGCGAGTGTGGCGTGGGAAGGGGCGTCGTCGGCCATTCGGACACTTTGTTCGCGTTGGGAAGCTGGGTTGCGGAATTATGAAGCCCGGCCCGGCAGGGATGCAAACGATGTTTTGCCGGTTGGGCGGCCTTGGGCGGGGGGCGCCCCTACCGGGCCGCGTGCGCGCTTAGAAAAAGCGCGACGGCCTTGGCGACGGCCTGTTCCTTTTCCGCCTCCGTCGGCTTGCCGCCGATGCCGAGAATGAGCCGAAGGTGCACGCCCGATTTTGCGAGATCGAGGAATTGCATGGCCGCGTTTTCCGGTTCAGGCACGCGAAGGGTGCCGTTGCGGTTCTGCTCGTGAAGATAGGTGGCGATGAAAGCGACAAGGCGTTTCGGGCCTGTCTCGTAGAAGGCGGCGCCAAGCTCGGGAAACCGGGCGCTTTCGCCGACGACAATTCGAAAAAGCGCCACGCCGTTTGGCGACGTCACCAAATCTACGAATTTGTGGCCAAACAGCGTCAGCACCTCTTCCGGCGGCGCCTCCGGGATTTCTGTGGGCAGGGCGCTGCCGCCAAGAAGGTCGCACATTGCCGTCATCACCCCGGCAAAGAGCGCTTCCTTGTTCGCAAAATGGCTATAGACGGTGCGTTTCGAGACGTTAGCCGTTTCTGCGATGGCGTCCATCGTCACCGACCCATAGCCGAATTGGAGAAACAGGCTTTGCCCGGCGGCCAAAATCGCCTCGCGCTTTGGGCTTGGCGCCGGGGCCGTTTCCGGGGATTGGACGGCTTGCATCATTTCATTTGCCCTCGGGGGCCCGGATCTCAAAAAAACTACACCGTGTAGTTTACCCTTGACAGGACCGATAGCTGCAATAGACTACACCGTGTAGTTTACACCAAAGGTGCCGTTCTTGTCCAGTTTTGCCAAAGCGGCGGACATATGAGAAAAAGCTGGCACAAAGGGGGGGGCATGTTCGCGAAACTTGGCATCACGGTTACGGGCTATACCCGTTGGGTTCTGCGTTGGCGGTTTGTCGTCTTGGCGCTGACCCTGGTGGTGGGGGTGGCCCTTGCCAGCGGCGCGCAGCATCTTGGCTTTTCGACCGACTACCGCGTCTTTTTCAGCAAAGAAAATCCCCAGCTCGTCGCTTTCGAAGATCTCCAGAACGTCTATACAAAAGACGACAATATTCTCTTCGTGTTGAAGCCGGCCGAGGGGGACATCTTTACGAAAGAGGCGCTGACGGCCGTCAAAACCTTTACCGACGAGGGGTGGAAAATCCCCTATGCGACCCGCGTCGATTCGCTGACGAATTTTCAGCATAGCTATGCCGATGGCGATGATCTCACGGTCGAAGACCTTGTCCGCGACCCGTCTTCTCTAACGTCCCCTGATTTGGCGCGCATCCGCGACGTCACGTTCGACGAGCCTTTGCTTCTCAACCGGTTGATTTCCCCAAGCGGCGAGACGACGGCTGTGAACGTCAACCTGACCCTGCCGCAAAAAAACGCCGAGGAAGTGCCGAAGGCGATGGCGGCGGCCCATGCGCTTGCCGATCGTGTGCGCGCCGAACATCCCGATATCAAAATCGCGATTACGGGACTCTCGGCGCTCAACAATGCCTTCACCGAAGCCAGCCAGAGCGATCTGACCAGGCTGGTGCCGCTGATGTATGGCGTGCTGCTTCTGGTCATGTTCGTCTTGCTGCGTTCCATAAGCGGCACCATCGCCACGCTCCTCGTGATCGGCCTTTCCGCGTCGACGGCGATGGGTATCGCCGGGTGGATGGGGGTTCAATTGACCCCGCCTTCCGTTTCGGCGCCGACCATCATTTTGACGCTGGCGATCGCTGACAGCATTCATATTCTCATCACCATGGGACAGTGCATGGCCCGGGGGGCCTCGAAAGAGGAGGCCATCCTGGAAAGCATGCGGATCAATTTCCATCCCGTTTTCCTGACCAGCCTGACGACGGCGATCGGCTTTCTAAGCCTGAATTTCAGCGACGCGCCGCCCTTCGGCGACCTTGGCAATATTACGGCCATTGGGGTGATCGCGGCGTGGGCTTATTCGGTTTTTTTCCTGCCGGCGCTGATGTCTGTTCTGCCGATGCGTGCGAAGTCCCGTGACTTATCGGCGGTCACCTATATGGAGCGGCTGGCGAATTTTGTCATCGCCAAGCGCCGCCCGCTTCTGTGGGGGGTGAGCACCATGGTCATCCTGCTGGGCGTCATGATCCCGCGTATCGAACTGAACGACCAGTTC
>JAJFGH010000078.1 GCA_021776275.1 Alphaproteobacteria bacterium
TTGTTGTTTGCGCGTCCCACGCCTTTTACTGAATTCCATCACAGGATGCTAGCCACAACTTTCGGCAATTTTGCAAAAGGCCTCGGCATCCAGGCTTGCCCCACCGACCAGGGCACCATTCACCCCGTGGATCGACAAAATTTCTGGCGCGTTTGCTGCCGTCACGGACCCCCCATAAAGGATACGAAAGGCTTCAGGCGTCCCAAAGCGCGCGCCCAAATTGGCGCGAATCCGTTTATGGGCGGCCTCTATTTCCTCGCTGATTGGCGTCCGGCCGCTGCCGATTGCCCAGACGGGCTCATAGGCGATGACGGTGTTTTCAGGCGTTACCCCCTCTGGCAGCGAGCCTTTTATCTGCGATTCGATCACCGTGAGGGTCGCCCCTTGCGCGTGCTCGGCCGCACGTTCGCCAACACAGACAATGGCAACGAGCCCCTCCCCGTGGGCCGTCTGGACCTTTGCGGCGACATCCGCATCCGTCTCACCATGCCCCTCTCCCCGCCGTTCGGAATGGCCGAGAATGACAAAACGGCAACCGACGTCCGCCAGCATGGCCGCAGAAACATCGCCGGTATGGGCGCCTTTTATTTCTTGGTGACAGTCCTGTGCGCCAAGAAGGACGCCGCTTCCCGTCAGGGCCGCGCCAACCATCTCCAAAAGGGTCGCCGGCGGGCAAAGCAAAAGATCGCAGGCTTGCCCAGGGCGCCGTTTGGCGATGGTTTGGGCGAGGGCTTGCCCCGTTTCCCTGAGCCCGTTCATCTTCCAATTGCCGGCGATTAACGGGCGTACAGCGTCGGGCATCATCGTTCCTGGGTTGTGTTTTGGCCTATTGGACCTTCCAAGCCTGCCTAGCATAGGACCTAAGCCGTTTCCAGTCCTGCCAGGGCAATGAAAACGTCCATTCTCTGGTTGCGGGCGCTTAAGGCCCTCTTTATCATGCGGCTTGCAACGGCTTGAATTTAAGCCTTTTTTCAATCTGCCACTCGACGATATCGTATGCTTGAATCGATCCGAAAACGCACGGCCTCTTGGGTCGTCAAAGGGTTGCTGCTTCTCCTCGTCCTAAGCTTTGCGGTCTGGGGAATAGGCGACATATTTCGTGGCGGGCGCGAGAAGACCGTCGCCAAGGTAAGCGACACCAACATTACCGATGCCCAGCTTTCCCGGGAATTCCGGCGCGAAATGAACCGCGTGCAACATCTTTTCGAGAATTCCCTTACTTCGGAACAGGCGCGCGAAATCGGCCTGCTGGATCGAGCGCTCGAACGCATCATTGCGGAAATCATCTTCGAGCTGGAGGCCAGGAATTTGGGCCTCTTGCCCAGCGATTCGCTTGTGGCGGCCCAAATCAAGGAAACGCCCGCTTTTCGCAACCGCTTCGGTGAATTTGACAAACAGATCTTTTACGAGCTTCTGCGGGATAACGGGTATTCGGAAGAGCAGTTCGCGAATTTGATTCGCAAGGGAATCAAGCGCAACCAACTAACGGAAGCGGTTACCCACGGCACCATTGTGCCGGAGCGTTTGGGCGCGCGGCTCTTCGATTTTCGGCAGGAAGAGCGAATCGCCACGGTCCTATCCATACCCGCCCGCAAGATGAAAGGCGTCGGCCGGCCAAAGCAGGAAACCCTTGCGGTTTATCATGAAGCACATGCGTCGCAATACATGTCGCCGGAATATCGCAACATAAAGGCGATTGTTATCTCGCCCGACGATTTCCAAAGCGAAATTGAAATCAGCGAAAAAGAACTTCGAGACGAATACGAGGCACGCCTTGGCGATATCTCCATTCCGGAGCGGCGCGAAATCGAACAGATCCTTCTTTCCGATGAGGAAAGCGCTGCACAAGCGGAGGCAATGCTCGCAGAAGGCAAGGCCTTCGAGGCCGTTGCCGTCGAAGTTGGAAAAGTCGAGAAGGACGCCAATCTTTCTCTTGGCAAGCACGCTCGTGAGGATTTAATTCAGGAACTTGCCGACCCGGCCTTTGCCCTTGAAAAAGATGCGATCAGCGAGGTCGTAAAAAGTCCTTTCGGCTGGCACATCCTGCGCGTAAAGGAAATTGAGCCCGGCGAGACTCCAAAATTCGGGCAGGTGCGCGAGCAAATTGCAGATGAGATCGCGCGCAGCCGTGCCATCGACAGCCTTTATGCCATCTCGACGCAGCTGGAGGACCTTCTTGCTGGCGGTGCAACGCTTGAAGAGGCCGGAAAAGAAGTAAACCTGCCTACGCTGAGCCTTGAAAATATTAGCGTTGAAGGGAAAATGCCGAGCGGCAAGGTGGCGGACGCCCTTCCCGATATCGAAGATTTTCTTTCGATCGCTTTCGCTACGGATGCTGGCGAAGAAAGCATGCTGACCGAAACGAAGGAAGGCAGCTTTTTTATCCTGCGGGTTGATCAGGTTACGCCCACGGCGCTGCGGCCCCTTGAGGACATTCGCCAGCAGGTTGTTGCCGATTGGCAGGCAGCCGCCCGCAAAGGCAAGGCCGAAGAAATGGCTACAAAGATTATCGAGCAGGCAAAAAGCGGTAAAAGCCTTAAAAAACTTGCCTCCAGCCAACGTTTGACAATCAAGACATCCGGTCCCTTGATGCGCAATACAGAAGATTCGGATGCAGGAATTCTTTACGAACTGCTGGAAAAAATCTTTGCCGCAAAGGTTGGAGACGTTGTCATGGCCCCATCCAGAGATGGGTACACCGTGGCCGAAGTGAAGAAAATTCAGCGCGCGGATATCGATAAAGATACGGAAGCACTTGAAAACGTTCGTTCGAACCTGCTGCAATCCTTGGCAAACGATATTCTCGACCAATACATCGCCGCGCTTGAAAAGAAATACCCGGTCGAAATCAATCGCTCAGCCATCGAGAGCGTGTATTAGGTTAGGACGATGTCCGTCCAACCCGCCTTTTGCGATTTTTCAGATGCGTATGCCGCCGGCCGTTCCCAGGTCGTGTGGACGAAATTGATCGCCGATCTGGAAACCCCCGTTTCGGCAATGCAGAAACTTTCCCGCCATTCCCCGAACGGCTTTCTCCTTGAATCGGTCGAAGGCGGCGCGACGCGCGGGCGCTATTCTTTTATCGGGATTCGTCCGGACGTGATTTGGCGTTGTTTTGGCGACGACGCCGAGATCAACGAAAGCGCCGATACCGACGCCGATGCCTTTCATCCCGTCGCGGGCGGTGCGTTTTCCTCCTTTCGTGAGTTGCTTGCGCGGTCGGCCATCGACCTTCCAGACGAATTGCCGCCCATGGCCGCCGGCCTGGTTGGCTATATGGGCTACGATATGGTGCGGTTGATGGAATCGCTTCCGGCTACGAATCCAGAAGGCGTTTCCGGTTTGCCGGACGGCATGTTCGTTCGGCCGACGGTGATGGTGATTTTCGATAACATCGAAGATACGGCAATCTTGGTAGCGCCCGTCCGTCCGAAAGAGGGCGTGGATGCGAAAATGGCCTACGGGGAAGCCGAAGCGCGCCTTCAGCAATGCACTGAAACACTGAATGAAAGCTTGCCGCGCGAAGCAACATCGTCCCCAGCAAAGGCCGAACCGCCGGCGCCGGTCTCGAATATGCCGCGCGAGGCCTACCATCAGATGGTCGAGCAGGCAAAAACCTATATTCGCGCCGGGGATATTTTTCAGGTCGTGCCCTCCCAGCGTTTTCGGGTTCCTTTTTCGCTGCCCCCCATTGCGCTTTACCGGGCGTTGCGGCGGTTGAACCCCTCGCCTTTCCTGTTTTTCCTCGACTTCGATGGTTTTGCCGTCGTTGGTTCGAGCCCGGAAATCCTGGTCCGGGTTCGCGACGGCGCGGTGACGATCCGCCCGATTGCGGGAACGCGGCGGCGTGGCGCCAATGCTGAAGAGGACCGGGCGCTTTCGGACGATTTGCTGGCGGATCCGAAGGAACGGGCAGAACATCTGATGTTGCTTGATTTGGGCCGAAACGATGTCGGTCGCGTGGCCGAAGTCGGCAGCGTTCGGGTAACGGAAGAAATGGTCATCGAATATTATTCCCATGTCATGCACATCGTTTCGAACGTTGAAGGCAAGCTCGATCCAAAATTCGATTCGATTGACGCATTGATCGCAGGTTTTCCGGCTGGAACCGTTTCCGGCGCACCAAAAGTACGGGCGATGGAAATTATTGAAGAATTGGAGCCGGACCGCAGAAGCATTTATGGCGGATGCGTGGGTTATTTTGCGGCAAATGGGACGATGGATAGCTGCATCGCTTTGCGGACGGCGATCGTGAAGGATGGTGCCATGTACGTACAAGCAGGTGGTGGCGTTGTCGTAGACAGCGACCCGGAGGCCGAATATCAAGAAAGCCGCAACAAGGCCATGGCACTTCTACACGCAGCCGAGGAAGCCCTGCGGCACGCCGACAGCCAGAAAGGCGCCGCTTCCTAGTTGGGGGCCGGCTCCGTTTTTTGCTGCTTGCGCACGATCGTGCTCACCGGCACCAGAACAAATCCTTTCTCCGCAAGGGTCGGCAGCCAGTTTTGAAGCGCCGTTAACGTCACCTTATGGGGATGCCCTATTCCGATCGCCATGCCCTCTTTGCGGGCGAACGTTTCCAGTTCGTTCAGGCGCTCCTTCACATTTGCCGCCGAGCGGGAATTGTCGAGAAAAACCTGTCGTTCGGCAAAGGGCACGCCGATTTCCTGGGCCAGTTTTTTCCCAACCGTATCGGCCGTCGTGCGCGAATCAACGAAAAGAAGGCCGCGGCTTTTTAACTCCCGAAAGACCGTCGCCATATGATCGCGGTTTTTCGTGAACCGGCTGCCC
>JAJFGH010000079.1 GCA_021776275.1 Alphaproteobacteria bacterium
GGGCGCTCTACCCAAAACAGCTTTATCCGCTGGTGAACGAGCGAAGCCTGCTGCAGGAAACGGCGTCGCGCGTGCGCGATGCAGGGCTTTTTACGCCGCCCATCGTCATCAGCAACGACACCCACCGCTTTGCCATTGCCGAACAATTGCGGGCCATCGACCTTCCGCCGCAACGGATCGTGTTGGAGCCGGAGGGGCGCAATACGGCGCCCGCCGTTGCCGTCGCGGCGTGTCTCGCACAAGAAGAAAATGCGAAGGCCCTTCTTCTGGTCCTGCCCTCCGATCACCTGATTCGCGATCCGAAGCGTTTTTTTGAGGCCGTCGCTGCCGGAAAGGCCGCCGCCGAAAAAGGCAGCTTGGTTACCTTCGGGATTGTCCCGACCGCGCCGGAAACCGGCTATGGCTACATCGAACGGGGCGCGCCGTTGCAGGGGGTGGAAGGTTGTTTCGAAGTTTCCCGATTCGTCGAGAAGCCAGATCGGCCAACGGCGGAGAAGTTGATCGCAACCAAGGCGACGTATTGGAACAGCGGTATCTTCCTTTTTCGCGCCGATAGCTTCCTGGAAGAGCTGGACCGTTTGCAGCCAAAAATTGGCGCCGCGGCGCGGAAGGCTGTGGCAGGCGCCAGCGTGGACTTTGATTTTTTTCGCCTGGAGCGCGAAGCCTTCGCCACTTCGCCTGCGATTTCAATTGATTATGCGGTGATGGAGCATACGCCCGCGGCGGTGGTTGTTCCCGCCGACATGGGGTGGAGCGACGTGGGCTCCTGGGCCGCCTTGCAGAAAATCGAAACGCCGGACGCGCAGGGCACGGTGCAAGTCGGCGACGTGATTGCCGAGGACGTCCACAACGCATATTTGCGCAGCGAAGGCCCGCTGCTCGCCGCTCTGGGTGTTGAAAACGTGATCGTCGTTGCGACGAAGGACGCCGTTCTCGTCCTTGATCGCGATCGCGCCGAGGAGGTCAAGACGATCGTCGAAAAATTAAAGGCGGCGGGACGCGAGGAAGCCGAGCAGCATCCGAAGGTCCATCGGCCATGGGGCAGCTATGAAACCATTGATGGTGGCGAACGTTTTCAGGTAAAGCGCATCACGGTCGGTCCGGGAAAAAAGCTTTCCCTTCAAAAGCATGCCCATCGGGCAGAACATTGGGTGGTTGTCCATGGCACCGCGCTGGTGACAAGGGGCGGGGAATCCTTTCTGCTGGAAGAAAATCAATCGACCTACATTCCGGCCGGGACCGTTCATCGCCTTGAAAATGCTACCGAGGAACCGCTTCACTTGATCGAGGTGCAATCCGGAAAGTACCTTGGCGAGGACGACATCGTTCGTCTCGATGACGTCTATGGACGTAGCGAAGGATGATGCGCCGGCCTTGGAAGGCGTAGCGGGGATAGGAACAATCGTGCTAACGAAAGCAGGGCGAGCAAGCCTTGCGCAGAACGAATGTGGGGGCCATGGCGGATAAAATTGCACTGATTACCGGGGCCACGGGTCAGGATGGGGCCTATTTGGCCGAATTGCTTCTCGACAAGGGCTACGTTGTTCATGGTGTGAAGCGGCGCTCTTCCTCCTTCAATACTGGGCGCGTCGACCACCTCTATCAGGACCCCCATGAAGGAGACGTGCGGTTTACGTTGCATTACGGGGATATGACGGATGCAACAAACCTAATTCGTCTCGTTCAGGAAACCCAGCCGACGGAAATTTACAACCTTGCGGCCCAAAGTCACGTGCAGGTCAGTTTTGATACGCCGGAATATACGGCAAACACGGACGCTCTGGGCGCGCTTCGCCTGTTGGAGGCGATGCGGATACTGGGATTGACCGAGCGCACCCGCTATTACCAGGCCTCGACTTCCGAGCTTTACGGAAAAGTTCAGGAGGTTCCTCAGACGGAAACGACGCCTTTTTACCCGCGTAGCCCTTATGCGGTCGCAAAACTTTACGCCTATTGGGTCGTCGTGAACTACCGCGAGGCATACGGGTTTCACGCCTCAAACGGCATTCTTTTCAACCATGAAGGGCCAACGCGGGGGGAAACCTTCGTTACGCGGAAAATCACGCGGGCGGTTGCGGCCATCCATCACGGCCTTGAGGACCGGCTGTTTCTCGGCAATCTCGATGCCAAGCGCGATTGGGGCCATGCCAGGGATTACGTCGAGGGCATGTGGCGCATCCTGCAACAGCCCGCACCGGACGATTACGTCCTTGCCACCGGCGAACAGCACAGCGTGCGGGAATTTGTCGAGCTTGCCTTCCGCCATATCGGTCGCGAGCTTGTCTGGCAAGGGAAGGGCATAGAGGAAAAAGGCGTCGACGCGAAAAGCGGCGACATCCTGGTTGAAATCGATTCGCGCTATTTCCGGCCCACAGAAGTCGAAAGCCTTCTCGGCGACCCGTCGAAGGCGCGCAAGAAGCTTGGCTGGCAACATCGGATTGGCTTTCCGGAATTGGTGCGCGAAATGGTCGAGGCCGATATCGAAAACGTCGGCGGGGGGAGGCGGTGACGTTGCCATCCGAGCTTTTCCCGCTGAAAGGCCGAAAGATTTGGGTGGCGGGCCATCATGGGATGGTGGGCTCGGCGGTCTTGCGCCGGCTGGCCGGCGAGGAATGCGAGATTGTTACGGTTTCCCATGCCGCTTTGGATCTGACGCGCCAGGCCGAGGTCGAGGCCTGGCTGGGCGAAACAAAGCCCGAGGCAATCTTTCTCGCCGCGGCCCATGTTGGCGGCATTTTGGCAAACGATACGCGCCCGGCGGATTTCATCTACGACAACCTCGCCATCGAGACGAACGTTCTGCATGCCGCCTTTAAAGTGGGCGTGAAAAAACTGCTTTTTCTTGGCTCCTCCTGCATTTACACAAAACTTGCGCCGCAGCCGATACCGGAAACGGCATTGCTGGAAGGTCAGCTGGAGCCGACAAACCAATGGTACGCGATTGCAAAAATTGCTGGCCTGAAAATGGCGCAGGCTTATCGCCGTCAATATGGCGCCGATTTCATTTCCGCGATGCCGACGAATCTTTATGGCCAGGGCGATAATTTCGACCTGCTTTCCAGCCACGTCGTTCCGGCCCTGATTGCCAAGATGCACCGCGCAAAAGTCGAGGGGGCGGCTTCGGTGGAAATTTGGGGAACCGGCAAGCCGCGGCGCGAATTTCTGTACGTCGATGATTTGGCGGATGCGTTGGTGTATCTCATGAAGGTTTATTCCGATGAACCGCACGTTAATGTGGGCACCGGCGCGGACGTTGCCATTTCCGAACTGGCAGAGCTGCTTGCTGAAATCATCGGCTTTTCCGGCGACATTCGATACGACACCGGCAAGCCCGATGGAACGCCCAAGAAACTTCTGGATGTTCAACGCCTTAACGCGCTTGGATGGCAGGCGGGCGTGCCGCTGGACGTCGGCTTGCGGAAAACCTATCAGTGGTATCTGAAGGAAGCGGAAGGCTAATTCGCCGCTTCATAGGCATTCCCAAAAAGCATGGGCGACAAACGGTCAAGGTGGGGCGCCGCCGTATCGAGCAGCGCCGTGATCGCTGCCAGAATGCGGACGGGCGTATGGGGCAGGGCAAGCTCTTGCTCGGCGCGCAAGAAAAGCTGTTGGGTGGGCGTGACCTCGAAACGAAGGTTGGGGCGCAACGGAATGGCGCCAAGGGCCGCTAGGATTTCATTGCGGCCGTCCGGGTCCTGCGCCGAATAGGGGATCAGCCCAAGATGGGCGTTAATGGCAATGCGAAGCGTGCCTTCGTCGCGAAAAGCCGTTACGCCAAAGGTCTGTTCGCGATAAAGAAAGCCGAATTCGAGGCGATCCCAGTCCGGCCCATTGGCAAGACTGCCATTCGATGGCGGTGCGGCGCCAATTTCGAGGGCAAGTTTTTGGGCATAGAGCAGGTCAATGACGGGGGTGCTGCATTGTTCATTGGCAAAAGACACGACCGAACCCCAA
>JAJFGH010000080.1 GCA_021776275.1 Alphaproteobacteria bacterium
GCCTGGCCATGCCGCCGGGGCCCAACCGCGATTGACCAAGACGACGCTGCCATCTTCGCGCGCCAACGGCGTGATGACTTCGAAGCCAGCGCGCCCCTTGCGTACGCGCGGGCTTAAATGCATCTCCCGATCCCAAAGGAAGCGGCCCGTGACGCGAACGCGGCGAAACTCCCAGGCCTTCGGCTCTGCGATCCGGGACGGCAGCCGCACCGGCGCCTGGGAAAGATTGGTTTCCATTTCGGCGAACAACGCCCGCTTCCACTGCAGCCGGTCGACCTGCCAGCTGCCCAGGGCCAGCAGCACGCAAAGCGCCGGGATGGTTAAAAGCGTCGGCCACAAGGTCGGGCGAAAAACGAAGGCCATGCTAAGGCGCGTCGTCCCGCTGCTCGCGGCGATATTTGTAATTGACGCCGATCAGCCAGCCCTTGAGCGGCGGCAGCAGAAAATAGGTGCTTAATAAAATGAAGGGAACCCAAAGAAGCCCGTGCAGCCAGAAGGGCGGCTGATATTTGACCTCGACAATCAACGCCAGGCCGACGACGACGAAGCCCATGAGAAGCATGACGAAGACGGCCGGACCGTCCGCGTTTTCGTAGCCAGAAAGATCAAGGCCGCAGACCGAACACCGGCCTGCGACCTTGAGATAACCTTGGAAGAGCTTGCCTTTTCCGCAAGCGGGGCAATGGCCCGTCAGGGCGGCACGAACCGGAGAAATGTTCTGGGCGGAACCTTCCGTCATTCGTGCGTGAAACCCCTTTTACGTCGTTGGCCACCAATAAACGCAGGTGAACAGAAAGAGCCACACCACGTCGACAAAGTGCCAATACCAGGCCGCCGCTTCGAAGCCAAAATGGTGGTCCGGCTTGAAGTGACCGAGAAGCGCCCGATACAGCATCGCCGAAAGGAAGATCGTGCCGACGATCACATGGAACCCGTGAAACCCGGTCGCCATGAAGAAGGTCGTCGGATAGATCCCATCCACGAAGCGGAAGGGCGCATGAATGTATTCATAGGCCTGCAGGCTGGTAAATATGAGGCCAAGCAGCACGGTGAGCGCCAGCCAGCCGATCAATTGGCCCCGGTTGCCATGGCGCAGGCCATGATGGGCCAGCGTGACCGTAACGCCGGACGACAGCAAGATGATCGTATTGATAAGCGGGATACCCCAAGGGTCGAAGACGGCCATCCCGTTTGGCGGCCAGACGCTGCCGATCTGTTCAATCGGAAAGAGCGCGGCGTTGAAATAGGCCCAGAAGAAGGCGACGAAGAAGAGCACCTCCGACATGATGAAAAGCGCCATGCCGAAGCGCAGGCCAATCTGCACAACTTCGTTGTGATGACCCTGATGCTCGCCTTCGCGCGTAACGTCCACAAACCAGCGCACCATCGTATAAAGCACCCCGACAAGGCCGAGCAGCATAATGGCTGCATCCGCAAGCGTGCGGTCGCTGTGCAGGAAAGAGACCGCGCCCGCGAAGCCAACAAAGGCCGACAAAGCGCCGATGATCGGCCATGGACTTGGGTCGACCAAATGATAGGGATGTGGGTGACTATTGCTCATGGATATTGCCCTCCAAGGTGCCCGAAATCTTTTGCAATTTGTAGCCCTTCCCGTCTTCTTCCGGCCCGCTTAAGGCGCGGAAAAATGTATAGGAAAGGGTAATCGTCTCGACATCGTCCAGATTTGGATCCTTTGAGATATCCGGATCGATGAAGAAGGAAACCGGCATCTCCGCGCTTTCGCCCGGATTGAGCCGCTGCTCGTCGAAACAAAAGCACTGGATCTTGCTGAAATAGCGCCCGGCTTTCAGCGGCGTCACGTTAAAGACCGCCGTTCCGACGATGGGTTCTTCCGAACGGTTCGTCGCCTGGTAAAACGCCAGCTTTTCTTCGCCGACACGGACCTTCAGCGCGCGTTGCACCGGTTGAAAGGTCCAAGGGAGATCGGGATCGACGTCCGAGTTGAAGCGAACGGTGATCTTGCGCTCGGAAAGCGTGTCCGGCGTCGCCACGGCAATTTGCGGCGTGCCCCCATACCCCGTCACCTGACAAAACAGGCGGTAAAGCGGCACGGAGGCAAAGCTAAGCGCTGTCATACCCCCAACGACGCATAAGAGAATCGCGAGAACCGTCCCATTTCGCCGCCGCACCTTCATCCCTGCGCTCCCATGCGCACGATCGAAACGACGTAGACCAGCGCCACGAAGCCAAACAGCACGGCCAGAAGAACCCAGTTCTTCATCCGCAAATTCTTTTTCCTATCGTCTTTCGATGCCATTGCCGTTTCCATGCCTAGGCTACCAGGCGCCATCCCCGATCCACCAGCAAGGCGGCAAACAGGAGAAAAAGATAAAGAATTGAAAACGCAAACAACTGCCGCGCCGAACGATCCGTTTCGTCGAACCATACGCGGAAGGCCGCCGCGATAAAGACGATGCCGAGAAGGGCGGCAACGCTTTCGTAAAAGAGGCCCGCAAGGCCGATAAAGTAAGGCGCCAGCGTAACGGGCACCAGCAAGAACGCGTAGAACAGGATCTGCCGTCGCGTCGCGCGCGGACCCGCCACCACGGGAAGCATCGGCACGCCTGCCTTCGCATAATCGCCGCTGCGGTATAAGGCCAGCGCCCAAAAATGCGGCGGCGTCCACAGGAAGATGATTGCGAATAGCACGATGGGGGCGAGGCTGATATCGCCCGTTACCGCCGCCCAACCGACCATTGGCGGGAAGGCCCCGGCCGCGCCGCCGATGACAATGTTCTGGGGCGTCCGCCGTTTCAGCCACATCGTGTAAACGAAGACGTAAAAGGCGATGGTCAGAGCCAACAGGCCACCCGCCACCCAATTGACCATTAGCCCCATCATGGCGACGGAGCCCATGGCCAACAGAACCCCGAAGCTTAGCGCCTCGTCCGGAACGATGCGCCCGCCAGGCAACGGCCTGGTGCAGGTGCGTTGCATTTTGGCGTCGATGTCCCGGTCGTACCACATGTTGATCGCACCGGCGGCGCCGGCGCCAACGGCAATGCAAAGAAGCGCCACCACCGCCAACACCGGATGCAATGTCCCCGGCGCAAGCAACAGGCCGACGACCCCGGTAAAGAGGACAAGCGACATGACCCGCGGCTTCAGGAGCTGGAAAAAATCCTGAACGCGGGAGCCGCCCGTGAGGGCGGCCTCCCCTGCCGTCAAAGTGGAACCCATCAAACCTTCCGACACCCGAGACTCCTAAGCCCCTAGCCCTGCCGCAGCGGCCGCTTTAGCGGATCCGCGGCAGTTCCTCGTATGAATGCCAGGGCGGCGGCGAACTGACCGTCCACTCCAGCGTCGTTGCGCCCTCGCCCCACGGATTGTCGGCAACTTTCGCGCCGGAGGTGAAGGTGCGGAAAACGAGGTAAAGGAACACCAACGTCCCAATCGCGGTGAAATAGGCACCGAGAGAAGAGATGTAGTTCCATCCGGCAAAGGCTTCCGGGTAGTCCGGGATACGCCGAGGCATGCCGGCCAGTCCCAAGAAGTGCTGCGGGAAGAAGATCAGGTTCACACCGGTGAAGGTGATCCAGAAATGCAGCTTGCCGAGCCCTTCCGAATATTGCCGGCCGCTCATCTTGCCGAGCCAGTAATAGAAACCGGAAAACAGGCCAAAGAGCGCGCCCATGGACATGGTGTAGTGGAAATGCGCCACGACGTAATAGGTGTCATGAAGCGGAATATCCATGCCCGCATTCGCCAGCACGACCCCCGTCACACCACCAAGCGTGAACAGCACGATCAAACCAATGGCAAACAGCATCGGCGTCTTGAATTCCAGCGAACCGCCCCACATCGTGGCGATCCAACTGAAGATCTTGATGCCGGTCGGCACCGCGATCACCATCGTCGCCGCCGTGAAATAGGCCCGCGTGTCGACGTCCATGCCCACCGTGTACATGTGATGCGCCCAGACGATGAACCCGACGAAGCCAATGGCGATCATCGCGTAAGCCATGCCGAGATAGCCGAAGATCGGCTTTTTCGAGAAGGTCGAGATCACCTGGCTGATCACACCGAACGCCGGCAGAATCAGGATGTAGACCTCCGGATGGCCAAAGAACCAGAAGAGATGCTGAAAGAGCACCGGATCGCCGCCGCCGGCCGCCTCGAAGAAGGTCGTGCCGAAATTGCGGTCCGTCAGCAGCATCGTGATGGCGCCCGCCAGAACCGGCAGCGAAAGCACCAACAGGAAGGCCGTCACCAGAATCGACCACACGAAAAGCGGCATCCGGTGCAAGGTCATCCCAGGCGCGCGCATGTTGAAGATCGTCGTGATGAAATTAACCGCGCCCAAAATCGAGGAAGCGCCCGCCAGATGCAGGCTGAAGATCGCCATGTCAACGCCTGGGCCGGCATGGCCGATGCTGCTGCTTAGCGGCGGGTACACCGTCCAACCGGTGCCGACGCCATCGCCGGGGCCGCCGCTTACGAACAACGATGCCACCAACATGATGGCGGAGAAGAACAGCAGCCAGAAGCTAACATTGTTCATCCTGGGAAAGGCCATGTCCGGGGCGCCGATCATCAACGGCACCATCCAGTTCGCGAATCCCCCGATAAAGCCGGGCATGATCAGGAAAAAGACCATGATCAGCCCATGGGCCGTAATCAACGTGTTGAAAACGTGCCCATCGGCAACGAATTGCAGGCCGGGCTCTTGCAGTTCCATCCGAAACAGGATGGACGCCGACGCCCCAACGATGCCCATGACACCTGCCAAAATGAGGTACATGGTTCCGATGTCTGTGTGATTCGTCGAAAAAGCCCAACGCCGCCATCCACCACGATAGCGTTGCTCCTCAGCCGTAACAGCAC
>JAJFGH010000009.1 GCA_021776275.1 Alphaproteobacteria bacterium
AGACCGGCTTTTCGATGGCACCGCGCCGGACGCCGTGCGGGAGGCAAATCGCCATGTCGAGCGCCTGGCGGCGATCGACGCGGATCGGGAAGCACGCATCCTGAGCGAGATCAACCGCACGATCCGCGCCGAGTCACGGTCCGAGGATGCGTTCGTCCGGCGCATGCGCCCTAGCTTCGGCTATATCCTAGCCCTGACCTGGCTAGCCCAGATGCTGGCCGTGGCCTATGTGATCGCCTTCGATCCGGCCCAGGCCGGCGCCGTTATCGGTGCGATGGCGTCCTTAAGCACGATCTGGACCGTGGGCCTGAGCGTCCTTGGAATTTACGTCTACAAGCGAAGCCAGGAGAAAACGGCGGAGGCCGGCCTTGGCAGGCCGGAGAATTTCTTCGACATTCTTGCCCGGCGTTTGGGTGCGAAAGAAGGGCGCTAGCTTATTCTTCAAACGCCCCTTGGGTCATCGCCTTATAAACGGCGGCCGCCTTTGCCCATGAGGGCGCCCCGGCCCGCACCCCTTTTGCAAGGCACGCCTCCGAGGGTTCCGCCTCGACAAGCAACAAGCCCGCGCGGTGACACACCTCGAGCAGCTCGAGGGAAAAACGATAGGGATCTTCCAGATCCGGACCTTTGAAAAGCTGTGCCATAACAAGGGCAAGGTAGCGGCAATTCCTTACCGAAACCTTTGTCCGGCGCTTTGCGTCGCTGTTCAGGGCATGGGCTTTCCGTTAGGCTAGCGCCGCTATTTTCCACTAGGCTAACGCCGCCATGGGTTTGAAAAATTCTGCATACGCAAAGGCTTTCGGGGCCTTCGCCCCCCTGCTTAGGGGCCTGCCGCCGGAGACGGCGCATACAATCACCATCCGCGCGCTTGCCCTTGGCATTGCGCCAAAGGGCGGCACACCGGACGACCCGGCGCTTGCCACCGAAATTCTCGGCTTGCGCTTTCAAAATCCGGTCGGCCTTGCCGCCGGTTTCGACAAAAACGCCGAAGCCCTGGACGCCATGCTTTGCTTTGGCTTTGGCTTCGTCGAGGCCGGCACGGTGACGCCAAAACCCCAGCCCGGAAATCCGCGCCCGCGCCTTTTTCGCCTGGCCGAGGACGGCGCCGTCATCAACCGCCTTGGCTTCAACGGCGGCGGCATGGAGCGGGCCCGCGTCCGGCTTCGCAAATATCGCGACCGCCAGACCGGCGCATCCGCGCGCGGCATTATCGGCATCAACATCGGCAAGAACCGCGATACCGAAAACGCGGCAGACGATTACGCCCTTGCCGCAAGCGCTTTTGCCGGCCTGGCAGATTACCTTGTGTTGAACGTTTCCTCGCCGAACACGCCCGGGCTTCGCGACCTGCAGGCAAAAGAGAAGCTGGCGGAAATTCTCGAAAAAACCGAAGCCGCCCTCGCCGAAACCGCAAGCAGCAAGAAAACGCCCCTTCTTTTGAAAGTCGCACCGGACCTTGATGCACCGGCGCGCGCGGAAATCGCCAGCCTTGCCCTTGAAGGGCGGGTGGACGGGTTGATCGTCGGCAACACAACCCTCAGCCGGCCCGATAGCCTGCAAAGCAAGTGGCGGACGGAAACGGGGGGTTTAAGCGGTAGGCCCCTTTTCCCCCTTGCCACCGCCTGCCTTTTTGATTTCTACCGGCTGACGGAGGGGCGCGTGCCGTTGATCGGCACCGGCGGCATCGCCAGTGGCGAGGCGGCTTATGAAAAGATTTGCGCCGGTGCCTCGCTGGTGCAGCTTTACACGGCGCTGATCTACGAGGGACCGGGGCTGATCCAGCGCATCAAGAAAGACCTTGCAAGACTTCTTCGCCGCGACGGTTTTGCCCATATAGGCGACGCCGTCGGCGCCGCCCATCGCCAAGGCAAATAATTTCCCAGCCTAAAAAAAGGGCCGCCCCGAAGGGGCGGCCCTGATAACAAAAAAATGAAACTGCCTTAGAAGCTTGGCTCCGGCGGCGTCAGATGCGGCTGGATCGTCGCCGCCTCTTCCGGCTTCTCCGCCACCATCGCTTCCGTCGTCACCATCAAACCGGCGATGGATGCGGCGTCTTGAAGCGCGATCCGCACCACCTTCGCAGGATCGATGATCCCCGACTTGACCATGTCGACATATTTGCCCGTCTGGGCATTGAAACCAAGATTGGTATCTTTGCCTTCAAGCAGCTTGCCGGCAACGACCGCGCCGTCTTCGCCGGCATTGCTTGCGATTTGGCGAGCCGGAGCCTGGAGCGCCCGGCGGACGATTTCGATGCCCACTGCCTGATCGTTGTTGTCCGTCTTAAGCTTCGTAAGCGCGCGGGTTGCATAAAGAAGCGCCGAGCCGCCACCGGCGACAACGCCTTCCTCGACCGCCGCCCGCGTCGCATTCAACGCGTCGTCGACCAAATCTTTGCGCTCCTTCACGGCCGCTTCCGTCGCGCCGCCAACACGGATCACCGCCACGCCGCCGGCAAGCTTTGCCAAACGTTCCTGGAGCTTTTCCTTGTCGTATTCGGAGGTCGTTTCGTCGATCTGGCTACGGATTTGTGTGCAACGCGCCTTGATATCGCTTTTCTTGCCCGCCCCATCGACAATCGTCGTGTCTTCTTTGGTGGCGCTGATTTTCTTGGCGCTTCCCAACATCGAGAGGGTGACGTTTTCAAGTTTGATGCCAAGGTCTTCAGAAATAACCTGACCGCCGGTCAGGATGGCAATGTCTTCAAGCATGGCTGTCCGCCGATCCCCGAAGCCCGGAGCCTTGAGACCAAGCACCTTGAGGCCGCCGCGCAGCTTGTTGACGACCAACGTCGCAAGCGCCTCGCCTTCGATGTCTTCGGCAATCAGCACAAGCGGACGATTTGCCTGCACGGCCGCTTCGAGAAGCGGCAAAATCGGCTGCAGGCTGGTGAGCTTGCCCTCATTCAGCAGAATGTAGGGGTTTTCCATTTCGCAAATCATGCGTTCCGGATTGGTGACGAAGTAAGGCGAAACATAGCCGCGGTCGAACTGCATGCCTTCAACGACATCCAATTCGTCCTTCAGGCCCTTCGCTTCTTCGACGGTGATGACGCCTTCTTTGCCAACGCGCTCCATCGCTTCGGAAATCTTCTCGCCGATTTCCGTCTCGCCATTCGCCGAAATCGTGCCGATTTGCTTGACCTCTTTGCTGGTCGAAACGTTTTTCGCACGCTTTTGAACGTCCGCAACGGCCGCCTCAACGGCGATATCGATGCCACGACGAAGGTCCATCGGGTTCATGCCGGCGGCAACCGCCTTCACGCCTTCCCTCAAGATCGCATGGGCAAGCACGGTCGCCGTCGTCGTGCCGTCGCCGGCCTCGTCGTTCGTACGGCTTGCAACCGAGCGCACCATCTGTGCGCCCATGTTTTCAAACTTGTCTTCCAAATCGATCTCGTTTGCGACCGTCACCCCATCCTTCGTAATACGGGGCGTGCCGAAGGCCTTGTCCAGAACCACGGTACGTCCCTTTGGTCCCAGCGTTACCTTCACGGCATTCGCAAGCGTCTCGACACCGCGCAACATTCGTGTGCGCGCTTCCACATTAAATAAAACTTCCTTCGCAGCCATGGGATTCGACTCCTCCTGCTCCTGGCGTTCTTCGCTATTTCTTCTTTTTGGCTTTTGCGGCGGTGATGACGCCCAAAATGTCGGATTCCTTCGAGATCAACAGATCTTCGCCGTCGATCTTCACCTCGGTGCCGGACCATTTTCCGTAAAGCACCCGATCGCCCGCCTTGACGTCGAGAGGAATGAGCTTGCCCGTTTCATCGCGGGAGCCGGAGCCAACCGCAAGGACTTTTCCTTCCTGGGGCTTCTCCTTCGCCGTGTCGGGTATAATAATACCGCCGGCGGTTTTTTCCTCCGATTCCAGCGGCCGGATCAGCACCCGGTCGTGTAGCGGCTTAAAATTCATGGTCGATTCTCCCTAAAAGCCTTTGTTTCCTGCAATCCGCCGGTGGGCGGGACGCCCCCTTTGGCACTCTTCGTGCTTGAGTGCCAAGCATCTAAGTAAGCCTGGGGAAAGTGTCAAGGAAAACCGTATGCAGCGAAGCAGTTGCCCCAGATTTGGGGTCTAGATATCGGGGGCCGCCAATTGGTTGACGGAGCCGAGACGGCTGGAATCTTCCCACCCCTTGCCGGTGACCAAATTCGCTTCGACATAGTCGAGCAGCTGGGCAACGGCCTCCTCGACGGAGAGCGCGTCCGTGTCCACGATCAGCTCCGGCGCGTCCGGCGCTTCGTAGGGCGAGGAGATGCCGGTAAAATCGGGAATCTCGCCGCTTCGCGCCTTCTGATACAGCCCCTTCGGGTCGCGTTGCTCGCAGGTTTCAAGCGCCGCCTTCACATAGACTTCGTGAAACCCGTCCGGGGCAATGGCGCGCACACGGTCGCGGTCGGCCCGATAGGGGGAAATGAAGGCGGTGACGACGATAAAGCCGGCCTCCGCGAAAAGGCCCGCCACTTCGCCGGCGCGGCGAATGTTTTCCGCGCGGTCCTCCGGTGCAAACCCAAGATTGGCATTCAACCCGTTGCGCAAATTGTCGCCGTCCAGCACATAGACCTGATACCCCTTGCGGAAGAGCTGGTTCTCAAGCTCGACGGCGAGAGTCGATTTCCCCGCACCGGAAAGGCCGGTCAGCCAGAGCACGCCGCTGCGATGGCCGTTAAACCCCCAGCGCGATGACGCCGTCACGCCGTGGTCCACCTGGAAAACGTTCGTCGCCCTTCGCGTCACGCTTTGCCGCTGATCGGGGTAGCCATCCATGTTGATGATGCCGCCACCGACGATGGCGTAATCCTCGACCAGCACGAAACGGCCCGTACGTATATTGTCGGTAAATTCGTCCAGGGCGACGAGGCCGCGCGTACGCAGCGTTACTTCCGCTACGGCGTTCTTGCAAACCTCGGCCCCTTCGCTGGAGGAAAGATCGGCCACGTCGACAATGCGGTCGATGGATTGCACTTCCGCCCGATGCTGGCCGGTGTGCAGTTTCAGCGTATAACGGCTGCCGACCCGCAACGGGTTTTTTCCCAGCCAAAAAATATTTGCGCGAAACACGTTGGTTTCGGTCGGTAAATTTTCTTCATGGCTGGCAATCTGCCCGCGTTCGACAAAAATTTGTTCCTGAAAGGTAATGCCGACGGATTGCCCGGCACCGGCGGCAAGCATCGGCCCATCGACGTTCCAGCTTTCAATGCTGGCCACCTTCGCCGATTTGTTCGAGGGGGAAAGCACCAGCGTGTCGCCGACACGCAGGCGGCCGCTTTCGATGCGGCCGACAATAATTCGGCGATGATCAAATTTGTAGACATCCTGAATGGGCAGTCGCAACGGCAATTCCGTTTGCGGCATCGGCGCATGAAACCCGTCAAAGGCCTCGACGACC
>JAJFGH010000081.1 GCA_021776275.1 Alphaproteobacteria bacterium
CGTCCGAATTGACGGAAACGACCAGCGGTTCTTCCTGCCCGCTTAGATTGCCGGCTTCGGTTTTCGGCAGGTCGATCGGCACCCCCACCGTCATCAAGGGCGCCGTAACCATAAAGACGATCAGAAGAACGAGCATGACGTCCACCATTGGGGTGACGTTGATCTCGCTCATCGGGCGATGGGAGCTGCGCCCCCCACGGGTGCCGCCTTCTTGGAGATACATGCCCATGATTTACGCCTGCTCTTCGGAGTCGTGGGTCAAGACGGCGGTGAACTCGCCCGCGAACCCCTCGATGCGATTGGCATAGCGGTCGAGCTCGTTGGAAATTTTGTTAAAGGCAATCACCGCCGGGATGGCGGCGACCAGCCCCATCGCCGTGGCAAAAAGGGCCTCGGCAATGCCCGGCGCCACCACTGCCAAAGATGTGTTTTTCGAAATCGCAATGGATTGAAAGCTGTTCATGATGCCCCAAACGGTGCCGAAAAGACCGATAAACGGCGCCGTCGAACCGACGGAGGCAAGAAAGGTCAGGTGGCGCTCCAGCGCCGCCATCTCGCGGCTTAAGGCAAGGCGCATGGCGCGGTCAATCCGCTGCAGAACGCTTCCCGTTCGCGCTTCCGACGCGCCCCCACCGCCTTCAGTGGCCTTCTTCCATTCCCGCATGCCCGCGCCGAACACCGCCGACATCGGGTCCTGGGGGGTGACGCCAACGCGCTCGTAAAGATGCACAAGCGACCCGCCCGACCAAAACGCCTCCTCAAAGCTATCCGCGATCGCGCGCAGGCGATGCAATTTCAGCAATTTGTCGAAGATGATCGCCCAACTCCAGAAGGACGCGGCCAGCAAAAGCAGCATAACCAGTTTGACAATGGAGTCGGCCTGCATAAACAGACTCCACACTGACATGTCCGTCGCCGCAATTGACTGACCTACGGCAATGGATTCGATAACCTCGTTTTCCATTAGGCACTCCGTCTCATCTTGGATGGGGATTGGGATGCAACCGCCTTCAGGGCATCCCGCAATTCTGCCGGCATTCGGGCGACGTTGCCGTCCGCGTCCATACAGGCCATACGCACCGTAAGCCGGACCAGCTCTTTTCCTTCCCGCCGGATCGTCTGGGCAACCGTGAGGCTAGCGCCCATCAGGTTCATCAGTTGCGTCTCGACATCGAGAAGATCGTCAAGACGGGCCGGCGCAAGGTAGTCAATGGTACAGTTGCGGACGGCAAAAGCAACGCCATGGGCGATATCCGTCCGTTCAAAACCGTAGCTTCGCAGAAATTCCGTGCGCCCGCGTTCGGCAAAGCGCAGATAATTCGCATAATAGACAATGCCGGCGGCGTCCGTGTCTTCGTAATAGACCCGAACCGCGATGTGCTTCCCGCCTTCCCCGGCCGTTTTTGGCGTTTGTGTCATCCGCCCTCTCCATCGCTGCCGGCTTCGAGAAGGTCGAACTGGGCAATGGCTTTTGGCGCTTCTATACCAAGATGGCGATAAGCGATCGCGGTCAGCATCCGCCCGCGTGGCGTGCGCTGAATCAGGCCCTGCTGAATGAGAAAGGGCTCGATCACTTCCTCAATGGTGTCGCGCTGTTCGGAGAGGCCGGCGGCAAGCGTATCGACACCGACCGGGCCGCCGGCGTAATGCTCGGCGATGCGGGAAAGGTAACGCCGGTCCATCGCATCCAGGCCGAACACGTCCACGTCAAGCTGGCGCAGCGCATTGTCTGCGGCTTTTGCATCAATCGAACGTACGTTTCCGACCGCGGCAAAATCGCGCACGCGGCGTAAAAGGCGCGCGGCCACCCGCGGCGTACCGCGCGAACGCCGTGCGATTTCAGCGGCGCCGTCCTTCGTTAACGCCACCCCCAAAAGGCCGGCGCCCCGGCGAACGATCGTTTCAAGCTCGGGCGGCTCATAAAATGTCAACCGCATGGGAATGCCAAACCGTTCGCGAAGCGGCGTCGTAATCAACCCCGACCGCGTCGTCGCACCAACCAGGGTGAAAGGCGGCAGGTCGATGCGGACGGAACGCGCCGCCGGACCTTCGCCAATGACCAAATCCAGTTGAAAATCTTCCATCGCAGGATAGAGCACTTCCTCGACGGCGGGGTTCAACCGGTGAATTTCGTCGATGAAGAGCACGTCTCTCGGCTCCAGATTCGAAAGGATGGCCGCCAAATCGCCGGCCCGCACGATGACGGGGCCCGACGTCGCACGAAACCCGACCCCAAGTTCCCGCGCAACGATCTGGGCAAGGGTCGTCTTGCCAAGGCCGGGCGGCCCATGAAAAAGGACATGGTCGAGCGCTTCTTCCCGCCCGCGCGCCGCCTCGATAAAGACGCCGAGATTTTCGCGCAAGCCTTCCTGCCCGATAAATTCATCCAGCTTTTGCGGACGCAGCGCCGCTTCCGGCACGTCCGCCCCCGCCATGTCGCCTTGCACGATGCGCTCCGCCATTAAGACGCCAGCTCCTTCAGGCCCGCCTGGATCAGCGCCTCAACCGGCGCCTTCGGGCCCAAATCCTGACGCGCCCGGACGATGGCGCCAAACGCCTCGTCCCGGCGGTAGTTCAAATTGACCAATGCGGAAACGGCATCCGCCGTCTCTGCGTCCGCGCTGCCCGCTTTCGCCGCAACGGCGCCGAGGTGGAGATCCCCCGCCTTGTCCTTCAACTCGCTGACGATGCGC
>JAJFGH010000082.1 GCA_021776275.1 Alphaproteobacteria bacterium
GCATCGAAATGGCCGGTATCAAAAGCAGATAGAGCCATGGGTGAAAGTCGAAGAACGCGCGAAGGTCCGCATGGTCGCGCTCGATGAAAAGGCCGAGATAGAAGGTGAAAACCCCGGCAAGAAACAGGAAAATAACGATGAAGACATAGGCGAGCGGCGTTGCAAAATAGCTCGTCAGCTCGCGCTTCATGATGACGAATGTCTTGCTCATATGCGTGCCCTGCTGCCCTTCTCTTGTTTGCTCATGGCAACGGCATCGCCGATGGTGAGGCTGCGGAAGACTTCATCAAGGCGGCCACGCTCGGCATAAAGCTCTTCCACGCGCCACCCTCGATCCCGCGCAAGATCGCCGACTTCCGTCACAATCGCCGCCCCTTCTTTGGGGAAAATCATGTAGTCCTGGACACCGTCGACTTTCGACCCGGTTTCGACCCGGGCTACCTTTGGCAGGGCCTTCAGCGCTTTTTGCGCCTCTCGGGCCGTATCGGCCGCAACGGAAATGGTCACCGCGTTGTGGAATTTCGAGCGCGATTCAAGCGTCCCCGGCGTCCCGTCGGCAACGATTTTGCCATGGTCGATAATGAGCGCACGATCGCAAACGGCGTTCACTTCCTCGAGGATATGCGTCGAAATGATGATCGCCTTTTCCGACGCCATTTCGCGGATAAGCGTACGCACCTGATGTTTTTGATTGGGATCCAGTCCGTCCGTCGGTTCGTCAAGAATTAGAACGGGCGGATCGTGCAAAATGGCCTGCGCCACGCCAACGCGTCGGCGAAACCCTTTCGAAAGCGTCTCGATCGGCTGGTTCAGCACCGGCTCCAACCCCAATTTGGCAACCGCCGCATCGATGGCATGCTCTTTTGCCTTGCCGCGCAGCCCGCGAATGGTGGCGGCAAAATCCAGAAAAGAGCGCGGCATCATGTCCGGATAGCCCGGCGCGCCTTCGGGCATATAGCCCATCATTTCTTTTGCTTTTATCGGCTGCTTTCGAATATCGAAATCCCCGATCCGAACGGTCCCCGCACTTGGCCGAAGAAAACCGACGATCATGCGCATGGTCGTAGATTTGCCGGCGCCGTTGGGCCCTAGAAAGCCCAGAACCTCGCCACGCGGTACGGAAAAAGAGATGTCGTCAACCGCCGTAAACAGGCCGAAACGCCGCGTTAAATTTTCAATTTCAATCATCGGTGCCATTTTACGTTTTGTTCCCCCCGCTCCCGGCCGGCCGCAAAATCCGTCAGGGATGCACGGCACCCCTCAGCAACCTTTTGGTGAAGAACGAGAATTTGCCTGATACCTACGGCAAAGCGCGGCCGCGTTCAAGTAACAAATGCTTGATTTTCCCGGCATTGGAGCGTGAACCGGCGCGCCGCCGGTCAGAGCTGCCAACGGTGCAAGCCATCCGGAAGGCGGACATCGCGCCACATGCCCTTGATATCCGCAACCACACCCTCGGCATGCAGCAGGGACCGAAAGGAAGGGCCCGTAAAGGCGCGGTAAAGGTCATGCGGCACCGCACCAATCAGGCCGTGATAGGGACCGGCTCCCTCCAGGGAAGGAAGCAGATCGACGTCGTAATTGCGTTTGGCCTCTGCCGGATCCGCATAGGCGTCGTGGATTTCGACGTGGTGGCCGCGGGCTTCGAGGCTGCGAACAAGATCGATGACCTTCGTGTTGCGAAGGTCGGGCAGGTTTTCCTTGAAGGTCAGGCCAAGGACAAGAAGGCGCGTCGAAGCTTCGTCCGGGAGGGCTGCTTTGACAGCACCATCGATGCGCCCGGCAAGCTTGACGCCCATCGCATCGTTGATGCGGCGTCCGGCGAGAATAATTTCCGGATCGTGGCCCATCGCTTTCGAACAATGGGCAAGGTAGAAAGGATCGACGCCGATGCAATGGCCGCCGACCAGGCCCGGCTGAAAATCGAGGAAGTTCCACTTCGTCCGCGCCGCGTCCAAAACGTCGTAGGCGGAAATCCCAAGTTTCCCAAAAATTTCCGTTACTTCGTTGATAAAAGCGATGTTGATGTCGCGTTGCGCGTTCTCGATGACCTTGGCGGCCTCGGCCGTACGGATATCGCGGGCGACAAAGATGTTGCCATTGTTCAAATGCCCATACACTTCTTTCAAGAGGGCCGCGACGTCGGGCGTTTGACCGGCGACGACTTTTGTAATGCGATCAACGGTGTGTTGCGTATCGCCCGGGTTGATTCGTTCCGGCGAATAGCCGAGATGGAAATCGGCCCCGCAGCGCAGGCCCGAGGCTTCTTCCAAGATGGGCCCGCAAAAATCCTCGGTTACGCCTGGATAGACCGTGCTTTCGTATACGACGACAGCGCCCTTCCCAAGCACAGACCCCACCTGGCGGGACGCGCTCTCAAGGGCCGCAAGGTCCGGCTGGCTGGTTTCGTCCACCGGCGTCGGCACGGCGACGATGAAAAGCTCCGCGCCTTGCAGATCCGTGAGCTTGTCCGTCAGCGCCAAGGTGGCGTTTTTCAGAGCCGAGGCCGAAACCTCCCGGGTTCGGTCCTGACCGGACCGAAGCTCAAAAATTCTTGTTGAATCAATATCATAGCCCGTTACACGGAAATATTTAGCCAGCGTGACAGCCAGTGGCAAACCCACATAGCCAAGCCCGAGAACGGCAATTTTGGAGATTGATTTCACAATATTTCTCTGGAGAATACCGAATTTTGCCCCTGCAGCTTCTATCCTTTACCTAGCCGAGCGTCAAATTGCTCATGGAAACCATTCCTAGCCACCTGATTTACCTAGCAATTCACTGTTGACATTCATCCTGTGAACGAATATTTGTTCATGGTTTGAACATTGCCGAAGGGGCAGCGGATGGAGGGGCTGACGAAAGTGGCAAAGTCCGGTCTGGATGCGGAAAGCCCGTCAACGACGCTGGAATTGCTCAGCAGCGTCGAGGACGACCAACACCTTTCCCAACGCAAATTGGCCTTGCGCCTTGGCGTTGCCGTCGGCCTTGCGAACCGCTACCTGAAGCGCTGCGCCCACAAAGGCCTGATCAAGATGACCAAGGCCCCGGCGCGCCGATATGCCTATTACCTGACGCCAAAGGGTTTCTCCGAGAAATCCCGCCTCACGGCCGAATATCTTTCCCACTCTTTCGAGTTTTTCCGCACCGCCCAGTCGGAATGCCAACGCACCTTGCGCGCCGCGGAAGCCCGCGGATGGCGGCGCGTTGTTCTA
>JAJFGH010000083.1 GCA_021776275.1 Alphaproteobacteria bacterium
GGGCCTTCCGCCGTGCTGGCCGGCCTCGTTCTTTCCGGCCTGCCGCCCGACCGCTTCTTCTTCGGCGGATTTCTGCCGGGTAAAAAAGGGGCAAAGCGGCGCGAAATCGCCGGCCTCGCCGATCTTGCCGCGACGCTTCTCTTTTTCGAATCCCCCCGGCGCCTGGCCGGAACCTTGCGCGTGCTGGCCGACACGCTCGGCGAAAGAGAGGCGGCCGTTATCCGCGAGGCCACAAAGCTTTACGAAGAAGTGCGGCGCGGCTCCCTTGGCGAGCTGGCGGTGTTCTACGACGACGCCGGGCCGCCGAAGGGCGAAATCGTGCTGGCAATCGGGCCGCCGGACGGGAAGGCGGCTGCCGGCCCGGAGGCGGAAGCCGATTTGCGCGCCCGCCTGGCGGCGGCGCTGGACCGGACAAGCCTGCGCGATGCGGCAAACGCGGTGGCCAAGGCAACGGGGCGGAGCCGGGGCGAGGTCTATGCCCTTGCCCTTGAACTCGCCAAGGGGAAATAGCCGTGCCGCGTCCGGTAAAGACGGCGCGCGGCAAAAAAGCCGAGCGCAAAGGGCGCCGCGCCGAAACCCTTTGCGCCTGGCTGCTGCGCTGCAAAGGCTATCGGATCCTGGCGCGCCGCTATCGCACGCCCGTGGGCGAGCTGGACATCGTCGCCAAACGCGGGGCCGTCCTCGTTTTCGTCGAAATCAAATCGCGCGCCAGTCTTGCCGCCGCCGCCGAAGCCATTTCGCCCCGGCAGCAAGCCCGCCTTGCCCGCGCCGCCGAAGCGTTTCTCGGCCGGCGGCCGGATTTGATCCCGGGGCCTACGTCCAAGAACGCCGCCATGCGTTTCGATGCCATGCTGCTTGGCCGCGGCGGATTTCCGCGTCATGTAAAGGACGCTTGGCGGGTGGGCTTCGAGGGCGTTAGATAGACGCCGCAAGCCGCCTGGTTTTATGGGAAAATTTTCGTGCCGCGCTTTTTCTTTTTCGCCCTGCTGCTTCTTGGCCCTTTCGGCCTTTCCGCCTGTTCCCTGGCCGGAATGGCCGTTGGCGCCGGCGCCGGAACGGCCGTTGCCGCGTCCGAAGAGCGCGGCCTTGGCGCCGCCATCGACGACACGGCGCTGCGCGCCAAAATCAACTACGCGCTGCTGGACAACGATCTGCATCTTTTTCGGCGCGTCAGCACCAACGTCCATGAAGGCCGCGTTCTTCTGATGGGCATTGTGCCAAGCGAAGAGGCCATGGCAAACGCGGTCCGCCTTAGCTGGCAGGTAAAGGGCACACGCGAAGTGATCAACGAGCTTCGTATCGCACCGGACGAAAGCCTCATGGACACCGTGCGCGACGGCTGGATCAGCGCCAAGCTTCGCACACGCATCACCTTCGACAAGGAAATCGAGGCCATCAACTATTCGATCGAAACCGTCGATCACGTGATCTACCTTCTTGGCATCGCCCAGGACCGCGAAGAGCTGGACCGCGTCATCCGCACGGCGCGCGACATCGAATATGTCGAAAGGGTGGTAAGCCACGTCCTCTTGAAGGACGACCCCCGCCGAAAGGCGCCTTAAGGTTCGAAAGGCGCCTTAAAGGCGCCTCATAGCGCAACTGGCGTCGCCGGCCATTCTTTCCTATCCTTCCCGCTTCGCCCCCAAACGGAACCGGACAAAGATGAGCCTTGCCGTCGCCATCCAAATGGACCCCATCGCCGCCATCGACCTCGAGGCCGACAGCACCTTCGCCCTGGCGGTCGAGGCGGAGCGTCGCGGCCATGCCCTGTTTCATTACCTGTCCCAGGATTTGACCTTTCGCCATGGTCGGGTCGTGGCAAAGGCGCACCCGATGCGGGTGCGCTACGAAAAGGGAAACCATTTTACCTTCGGCGAAACCCAGACCATCGATTTGGCGACGATGGACGTCGTGCTGATGCGCCAGGACCCCCCCTTCGACATGGCATACATCACTGCGACGCATCTGCTGGAACATTTGATGAAAACGACGCTGGTGGTGAACGACCCGATTGAGGTGCGCAACGCGCCGGAGAAATTATTCGTCACCCATTTTTCGGAACTGATGCCCCCCACCCTGATCACGTCGGATCCGCAGGAGATTCTTGCGTTTCGCGAAGAACATTCCGACATCGTTTTAAAACCCCTTTTCGGAAATGGCGGCCGCGGCGTTTTTCACGTTGCGCCGGGGGACGAAAATCTGAACGCGCTGCTTGAATTGTTCACCGAGCTTTACCGCGAACCGATTATCGTGCAGCGCTATCTGCCGGCGGTTCGCGATGGCGACAAACGAATCATTCTTGTCGAAGGCAAGCCGGTCGGCGCCATTGACCGCGTGCCGGCAAAGGGCGAGGCGCGTTCGAACCTCCATGTCGGCGGCACCGCAAAAAAAGCGACGCTGACGTCCCGCGACCACCTTATCTGCGACGCCATCGGCGAAACCCTTCGCGCGCGCGGCCTTCTTTTTGTCGGCATCGACGTCATTGGCGACTGCATCACCGAAATCAACGTCACCTCGCCGACCGGCATTCGCGAGATCGACCGTTTCGATAGCGTCGTCCTTGAAAAACAAATTTGGGACGCGATCGAAATTCGTCATGCCGCCATGGCGGGCAGCAAACGAAGAGAATAAGAAGCCGCTGGGAGGAAGCGTCCGTGGTTGCAAGAATCGCGTCGGTCGCCTTCTCCGGCGTTGACGTAAAAGAAGTCGACGTTCAGGTCCGGATCGCCAATGGCCTTCCGGCCTTCGCCATCGTGGGCCTTGCCGACAAGGCGGTTGCCGAATCCCGCGAGCGTGTGCGCGCCGCGCTCGAATCCATGGGGCTTTCCCTGCCGCCAAAACGCATCACCGTAAATCTGGCGCCGGCCGACCTTTTAAAAGAAGGCAGCCATTTCGACCTTCCCATCGCGCTGGCCCTGCTTGCCGCCATGGACGTTCTGCCGCCCGATGAAATCGCGGGCTATTTGGCGCTGGGCGAACTTTCCCTCGACGGCAGCCTGAGCCCGGTTGCCGGCGTGTTGCCGGCGGCGATCGCGGCGGCGGCGAAGGCGCGCGGGTTCATCTGTCCGGCCGCCTGCGGGCCGGAAGCCGCCTGGGCGGATGGCATTACCGTGTTGGCGCCGGAAAACCTGCTGGCCCTCGTCAACCATTTCAAGGGAAGCCAGGTGCTGACCCCGCCCCGGGCGGAGCTGGCCGAGGACGCGGAGCGCTACCCCGATCTGGCCGACGTCAAGGGGCAGGAGACCGCCAAGCGCGCTCTCGAAATCGCCGCCGCGGGCGGCCACAATCTGCTCATGGTCGGCCCCCCGGGTGCCGGGAAATCCCTGCTTGCCCAACGGCTTGCTGGCATTCTGCCACCGCTCGACGCGCGCGAGGCGCTGGCGATCAGCATGATCCAAAGCGTCGCCGGCGAGCTCAAGGGCAAGCGCCTTTCCCGCGCCCGGCCCTTTCGCAGCCCCCACCATTCCGCGTCGCTCCCCTCCCTGGTCGGCGGCGGCGGCAAAGCGCGGCCGGGAGAAGTTTCCCTGGCCCATCACGGCGTCCTCTTCCTGGACGAGCTGCCGGAATTTTCCGGCATTAGGTAGCAAACGCACCTAAAATCCCCTCAAATCTTTTCCTGTGGTTTCATATGCTTAGGGCATGGCTGAACCGCACGTTGTCACCGCCTTAATCCGTAAGCGCGGGGAGATCGCTGGACGGATAGAACATGCCCAGACAGTCCTCCGGCAACTTATCATCGACCTGGATAACTTGGACGCCACGTTGCGGCTATTCGTCCCCGACATCGAATTAGAGGACATCAAGCCAAGACCACTCCCGCCCCGTCACGCGGCCTTCAAGGGTGAGGTAACCCGGATCGTGTTCGAGACATTGCGCCAGTCCGAAGGACCAATGACGGCCCAGCAAATCGCCCAGCGCGTCATGGCCGAAAGAGGGTTGAATACTTCCGATAAACGGCTGGTCAGGTTAATCGGGAAGCGGGTCGGGGCCTGTCTAAGGCATTGGAGAAACAAGAATATTGTGCGGTCAGAACAAGCGCGTGGACAGTGTTTGCTTTGGAAGATTGTGCACTAAGATTTGCTGCTTATGCGCTTCTTAAGCAAGCCATCTAAAAGTGCTTTTTGGACACCTTGCTCGATGAACGTTCGGGCGACCTTAGTCTTATCGCTGCCAAACGCTGCCACCGCCGCCAGATCCTCAAGATACTCGTGCATTAGCGGGGGGAGCCGAACTTCAACGGGATCATTTGCCATCCCCCGAGACTAACATTGTCGGGCGTTCGTTTGTAGGGCAAATGAGGGGCATTTGAGGGGCAAAAAGGCCTTGACGCCCTATTAAGATTTCCCCAATATCGTCTTGAGCATAAAAAGAAGGCGTCCCGAAGGACGCCCAGTTAGTGCGGAGACGGAGGGATTCGAACCCTCGGAACGTTGACGGGCTCCCCGGCAAAGGAAGACACCCGGACGTTCTCTCGATTAGGAATCGAGCGCTTTCAACCACTCAGCCACGTCTCCACCACAATATTATCCGTTCGGGTCTTCGTAGGCAACTACCCTTCGTAGGTCTGGCGGGTAATTTTTCTATATGTTGATAAATTATCAATATATTGTGGCTTATATCGACGGGGGCCTAGGCTGAACGCTGCCAATACCCTTTCCACTCCCGCGACACCGGATGGGTCAACGCGGCACTCGCGGCTAGTAGGTAAAGCCTCCCGTTCGGCTGGCGGCGGTTGTCTTCCCGCCACGCCATTTCGTTCGCGTAAGCATTGAGATACCGCCCGGAAATGTGATGGTGGGTGCCGATTTCGGCCCTACGCAGACGGGAGAAATACGACTCGGCTTGGTTGGTGTCTGCCTTGCCTTCGTCTTGAAATTCCAGCGAGTGATTTACGCGTCTCGTCTCGTACTTGGCGTGTAGGGCGTCCCATGTTGTTGCTTCGTCGGCATAGACGGTTGAACCGGACAGAACGCGCTCACGGATTGTCGGCACTGACTCGTCTTCCGATCGGAAGACGAACGGCAAGGACCGACCCTCGCGCTCGCGCATGATGACCACGACGCGGCGCTTGCCGGTCTGGTGAATTGCAAGGCGGCGGTCTTTACGGTCCTCTTTCCGGTTCTCCGGCTTGACGTAGCCGCCGAAATACGCGCCGTCCACTTCGACGTGGCCGGATAGGGTGCGGTCCTTCATCTCCGCGCCCATCGCTTCCCGTAGCTTGTGGGCCAGCACGAATGCCGTCTTGTACTGCACGTTCAAGTCACGGCTTAATTGCAGGGCGGAAACGCCCTTGGCTCCATTCACGAAAATCGCAATGGCGGCGAGCAAGTCCCGGATTGGCAGTTTTCGGCTGGCGAAGATGGTCCCGGTCGTGATGGAGAACTGGCTTTCACAACCCTTGCACTTGAAGATTTTGCGGGCGCGGTACTCATAGACCGCCACGCACCCGCACCTAGGGCAGAACGGCTCGCCGCCGTTCTCGGCCCAACGGATTTCCTTGAACGCCTGGTAGGCTTCGTTGTCCGTCAGCCGCATGACTTGGGCGAGGCTTAAGGAGCGGGCCTTGGCAGAAAGTAGGAAGTGCTGAGCCATTTGTCATTATCTCCAGTGCTTATGCACCAAAGATAATGATACGCTGTCACCTTGTCAATAGCAAAAGCACGCTGTATAATGACAAATAGCATCATGGAGCGAGCGAATGCCGGAACGCACAGATTGGGAAGCCAGGGCCCGTGGCCTGATTCGCGGGGAAATGGCCCGCCAAGGCGTCACCTACGCCCAGCTAGTTGGGAGGCTGGCCGAGGTCGGGGTCAAAGAGGACGAACGGAACCTGAGAAACAAAGTCAGCCGGGGGAAGTTCACGGCGGCATTTATGCTGGCGTGTCTGTCGGCAATGGGCGTTCGAGAAGTTCGGATTGATTAAGGTCCGCCAAGGGGTAGCCATGGCTTGTGTCCCCCTGCTGATAGGGGCGAAAGGTCACTTTTTGGTCCTCATCCAGAGATAGAAAATACATCTGATAAATCCGGCTCATTGAAGCTGCCGAGGCCGTGACCTTCACGGCGTACTTGCCGGCTGGGATGGTCTTATATGAGCCATCGGCAAAGGGCCCAAACTCTATTCCTCGCGCCTTACCTTCGCCTCTAATCCTAAAAAGATCGAAGTTTTCAGTGCGCTGTGCATGTATGTCTAAAATGGGCTGGCCTAGAGAGGGGGCTATCAGTTTCCTATCTATTGTCTCAGGGCTATTTACACCGTCCTTATTGCAATGAACTAATGTGATTTCCGCCTTTAATACCGATTCGCTTTCCGAATCGTTCTTAACGGCAACTCGCCCAACCTGGTATAGTTTCGGCGTCCGGCTCACCAAAATTCTTTTTGTTTCCAAGTATTTAGTATCTTTGCCGTCATAAACAAAACGGAGCCTTGGGATCGCCTTAGCCTTTAATTCTCCGATCTCCTTTTCCTTCTTTGCGTCCCATTCTTTGGGGATGTTTTTAACAGCCTGGGTATAGAGCAAACCAAGCCAGCCCAAGGAAACCGCACCCACGACAATCCGCTCGATTATGAGGTCGCCAGGCGCGTCGGATGACCCCCAAGCGAACAAGGCCCACGACGTTCCGGCGATGCCGAGAAGGGCCAATAACACATTCATCACTGCCACCCCTGCGGTAGCCGAGGCGCGGCGTAGCGCCTCTCGATGAACGCGCCGCCAATAGCTGTCCATTTTGTCCCCCATTTCTGGGAGATAATGCCGGAATCCGGCGTCATTGCCGAGTCTCCCCGGCATCAGGGCCGTCCCGAAATATCCCGCTATGTGCCGGAATATCCCTGGTGCGTTTGCTACCTAATGCCGGAATTTTCCCGTCAGGCCCTGGAAGCGTTGCGCCAGCCCCTCGAGGCGGGCCAGGTCAGCATCGCCCGCGCCAATGCACACGTGACCTACCCAGCGCGCTTTCAACTGGTGGCGGCGATGAACCCGTGCCGTTGCGGCTATTTCGGCGACCCCGCCCAGGATTGCGGGCGCGCGCCGAAATGTGCGGTCGATTATCAGGCGAAGATTTCCGGGCCGCTTTTCGACCGCATCGATCTGCATGTGGACGTGCCCGCCGTCGCGCCGGACGACCTTGGCCGCAAGGCCCAGGCGGAAAAATCCGAAATCGTGCGCGGCCGCGTCGATCGCGCCCGCGCGCTTGCCGCCGAACGCTACGAAAAAATGGCGGGCGGGGCGGAGCTCCGTCTCAACGCGGAAGCGGATGGCGAACTTCTGGAAGAAGTGGCCGCGCCCGACGAAGCGGGCCGCGCGCTTTTGAAAGAGGCGGTGGAAAAAATGCGCCTCACGGCGCGCGGCTATCACCGGGTTTTGCGCGTCGCCCGCACCCTTGCCGATTTGGAGGCAAGCGAGCGCGTCCTTCGCCACCACATCGCCGAAGCGTTAAGCTATCGCCGCGTCGTACCGGGACGCAGCCCGCTTTAATTTTTAATTTTTCGGTTCGGCAAGCATCCGGCCCAATTTTCGGCCGGCGAAAAGATGCACGTGAAAATGCGGCACTTCCTGATGGGAATTCACGCCGTGATTGGCGAGCAGGCGATAGCCGTCACCTTCGACCCCAAGCTCGCGCGCCACATGGCCGACGGCGCGAAAGAAGCCGGCGATTTCCTGATCCGTCGCGCTTTCCGAAAAATCCGCCATGGAAACATAGGCGCCTTTCGGAATGACAAGGACGTGCACCGGTGCCTGAGGGTGGATGTCGTGAAAGGCGAGGGCAAACGCGTCCTCATAGACTTTGTTGCAGGGAATTTCGCCGCGAAGCATTTTCGCGAACACGTTCTCCGAATCATACGCCATCGCTTTTTCTCCCGGCCGTTATTGCTTGCGGGACTTCTTCTCGTCGATCCCGGATACGCCTTCCCGGCGCCGAAGTTCGGCGAACACGTCGTCCGGATGCACGCCCCTGGCCGCCAGCAGCACCAGCAGGTGATAAAGAAGATCCGCCGCCTCGCCCACCAATTCGCCGGGCGTGCCCTTGACGGCGGCGATCACCGTTTCGCACGCCTCCTCGCCCAGCTTTTCGGCAACCTTGTCGACGCCGCCTTCCAGCAATTGGGCCGTATAGGAACTGGCGGCGGCGCCGCCTTTGCGGCTTTCGATGACCGCAAAAAGCTCGGCAAGAATCGTTTCGTTACCGGTCGCCATGTTTCCGCGCTCCTCTTGGCGTGGGGGCAAAAAGCCCTTGTTTCCTAGCAGATTTCCGCTTCCCTGTCGCCACCGGCGCGGGCGTCACGCCAACCTGGGCTCGCGCACCGGAATGCCGGCGGCCGCCATATGGGCTTTCGCTTCCGAAACGGAATGTTCGCCGAAATGAAAAATCGACGCCGCCAGCACGGCCCAGGCATGGCCATCGCGCACGCCCTCGACGAGGTGATCCAAATTGCCGACGCCGCCGGACGCGATCACCGGAATGGAAATGGCATCGGCAACCGCGCGGGTTAGCTCGATGTCGAAGCCCTGGCGCGTGCCGTCACGGTCCATCGACGTCAGCAAAATCTCTCCGGCGCCCAATTCCGCCATGCGCCTGGCCCAGCCGACCGCCTCGATGCCGGTGGCCTTCCGGCCGCCATGGGTAAAGATTTCATAAACCCCCGACGCGCTCCGTTTCGCGTCCATGGCGACGACGATGCATTGGGTGCCGAAACGCCGCGCCGCCTCGGCAACGAATTCCGGCCGGGAAACGGCCGCCGTGTTGATAGATACTTTGTCGGCGCCGGCCAGCAACAGGCGCCGGACATCTTCCGTTTCGCGCACACCGCCGCCGACGGTAAGCGGCATGAAGCAGCGTTCCGCCGTGCCGGTGACGACGTCGTAAATCGTTTCGCGGTTTTCATGGGACGCCGTGATGTCGAGAAAGCAAAGCTCGTCCGCCTGGGCGAGATCGTAAACCGCCGCCTGTTCGACCGGATCGCCGGCGTCGACCAGATCGACAAAGTTAACGCCCTTGACGACGCGGCCGTCCTTGACGTCGAGACAGGGAATGACGCGCGCTTTAAGCATCGGGCTTTGCCGCCGCAATTTCCAACGCGGCTTTCGCATCCACGCGGCCATCGTAAAGGGCCCGCCCCAAAATGGCGCCTTCGATGCCGCACGCCGCTTTCGCCTGCAGGGCTTCCAGATCGGCCAGGGCAGCGACGCCGCCGGACGCAATCACCGGGATCGAAAGCGCGTCGGCAAGGACAGCCGTCGCTTCGACGTTGACGCCGCGAAGGGTGCCGTCGCGTTGAATGTCCGTATAAATAATAGCCCCGATGCCGGCGTCTTCGAAGCGGCGCGCGAGATCCAGCGCCGTCACGTCGGAGGCTTCCTTCCACCCCCGAACGGCGACGCGGCCATCCCAGGCGTCGATGCCGACGGCAATTTGACCGGGGAAACGGCTGGCCGCCTCG
>JAJFGH010000084.1 GCA_021776275.1 Alphaproteobacteria bacterium
TTCGATCACGACAAAGGCAAGACCCATTCTTCCGGAAAGTTTCTGTTTGCGGCTCGCGTCATCCCCTATCGCGGTTCCTGGCTAGACTTCGAGTTTGATGCAAAGGACATCGTCCATGTGCGCATCGACCGGCGCCGGAAATTGCCGGTGACGACCCTTCTGTTGGCGTTGCCAAGCCTTGAAAAAGAGAAGAAGAAGGCCGGAAAGGCCAAGAAAGGCGAGGCGGAGGAAGTCTCCGGCATGGGCGTCGAGGATATCCTTAAATATTACTACGACAGCCTGACGTTCACGCGGGCCAAGCGCGGCTGGCGCACGGATTTTAATTTGGAATGGATGCGCGGCGTAAAGCTCACCCATGATCTTGTCAACGCGCGAAGCGGCAAGGTGCTGGTCGAGGCGGGCGAGAAAATGACGCCACGCCTGATCAAGCGGCTTCAGGAAGGCGGGCTGAAAGAACAGCTTGTCACCGATGAGGAGCTGATCGGCCGTTACGTGGCAAACGATCTCGTCAATGAAAAGACTGGCGAAATTTACGCCGAGGCTTGCGACGAGCTTACCGAAGAGCTTATGGAGCAGCTTGAGGAAGCCGGCGTCAAAGAGATCCACGTGCTTGCGATCGATCATTTGAACGTGGGGCCTTATATCCGCAATACGTTGATGATCGATAAAAACCGGACGCGCGAGGAAGCGCTGATCGACGTTTATCGGGTGATGCGCCCGGGCGAGCCGCCAACCCTTGAAGCGGCAAAGACTCTCTTTGAGGGCCTTTTCTTTGATTCGGAACGCTACGACCTTTCCGCCGTCGGCCGCGTTAAAATGAATTCCAGGCTTGGCTTCCAGACGGAGGACAACGTTCGCGTCCTGCGCAAGGAAGACATCCTTGCGGTTGTGAAGATTTTGGTCGAGCTAAAGGATGGGCGCGGCGAAATCGACGACATTGACCATCTTGGCAATCGGCGCGTCCGTTCCGTTGGCGAATTGATGGAGAACCAGTACCGGATGGGCCTGCTCCGGATGGAGCGTGCGGTTCGTGAGCGTATGAGTTCCGTTGAGATCGACACGGTCATGCCGCACGATCTGATCAATGCGAAGCCGGTTGCGGCGACGGTCCGCGAATTCTTTGGCTCCTCGCAGCTTTCCCAATTCATGGACCAGACCAACCCGCTTTCCGAGGTGACGCACAAACGGCGCCTGTCGGCGTTGGGACCGGGCGGTCTGACGCGCGAGCGCGCAGGCTTTGAAGTGCGGGACGTGCATCCCACTCATTACGGCCGGATCTGCCCGATCGAAACGCCGGAAGGGCCAAATATCGGCTTGATCAATTCGCTGGCGACCTATGCCAGGGTTAACAAATACGGCTTCATCGAGACGCCTTACCGGAAGGTCGAGAAGGGCAAGGTGACAAACGACGTCATTTACCTTTCGGCCATGGACGAGGCGGGCCATGTCATCGCGCAGGCGAATTCGCTTCTCGATAAACAGGGCCGTTTTCTTGAGGATTTGGTCAGCTCCCGGATGTCCGGCGAATTCCATATGGCGTTGCCGGAAACCATCGATTTGATGGACGTTTCGCCAAAACAGCTTGTCTCGGTGGCGGCCTCGCTTATCCCGTTCCTCGAGAACGACGATGCGAACCGCGCTCTCATGGGTTCGAACATGCAGCGTCAGGCGGTCCCCCTTATTCAGCCGGAGGCGCCGCGCGTCGGCACTGGTATGGAGGATGTGGTCGCCCGGGATTCCGGCGTTGCCGTTGGGGCGCGCCGCACGGGCATTGTCGACCAGGTGGACGCCACGCGCATCGTTGTGCGCGCAACGGAAGATGCTTCCAGTGCGGAGGCGGCCGTGGACATCTACAATCTGCTGAAGTTCCAGCGGTCGAACCAGAACACCTGTATCAACCAGCGGCCGCTTGTAAAGGTGGGTGACGTCGTTGCCAAAGGCGACATCGTTGCCGACGGGCCGTCCACGGACCTTGGCGATTTGGCCCTTGGCCGTAACGTCCTCGTCGCCTTCATGCCGTGGAATGGTTACAACTTCGAGGATTCGATCCTCATCTCCGAGCGAATCGTGCGCGACGATACGTTTACCTCGATCCATATCGAGGAATTCGAAATGATGGCGCGCGATACAAAGCTTGGTCAGGAAGATATTACGCGGGACATTCCCAATGTCGGCGAAGAGGCGTTGCGCCACCTCGATGAGGCGGGCATCGTTTACATCGGAGCCGAAGTGCAGGCCGCCGACATTCTCGTCGGCAAGGTGACGCCGAAGGGCGAATCGCCCATGACGCCGGAAGAAAAATTGCTGCGGGCAATCTTCGGCGAGAAGGCTTCGGATGTCCGCGACACGTCTCTTCGTGTGCCGCCGGGCGTTTCCGGCACGGTGGTCGAAGTGCGCGTCTTCTCGCGCCGTGGCGTCGACAAGGATGAGCGGGCCATGGCGATCGAGAGAGAAGAGATCGAGCATCTCGCAAATGACCGCAACGCTGAAAAGGCTATTCTTGAACGTGGCTATTATGGCCGGCTTAAGGAAATGCTGCTCGGCAAGGTTTCGGACAAGGGGCTTCGCGGCCTGAAGGAAGGCACGCGAATCACCGATGTCGTGCTGGATGAGTTCACGCCGGGACAATGGCGCCAGATCAATCTCAAGAACGAGAAATCGATGTCCGAGATTGAGGCGCTGGGCAAGCAATTCGACGAAAGCATCGCGCGTCTGGAAGCACGCTTCCAAAGCAAGATTGAAAAGCTCCAGCGTGGCGACGAATTGCCGCCGGGCGTGATGAAGATGGTGAAGGTCTTTGTCGCCGTGAAACGGAAATTGCAGCCGGGCGACAAGATGGCGGGCCGGCATGGCAACAAGGGCGTCATTTCGAGAATCGTCCCGATGGAGGACATGCCCTATCTGGAAGATGGAACGCCGGTGGACATCGTTCTCAATCCATTGGGCGTGCCCTCGCGCATGAATGTCGGGCAAATTTTTGAAACCCACCTTGGCTGGGCTTCGGCCGGGCTGGGCAAGCAATTGGGCCAGGTTCTGGATCGGGTTCGCCAGGATGGCAAGTACAACGAGCTTCGCAAGGAGCTCATCGACCTTTATGGCGATGAGGAAAAACAGAACATCAACGACCTTTCGGAGGATGGGCTGAACGAACTCGTTGAAAATCTGCGGCCTGGCGTTCCGATGGCCTCGCCGGTGTTCGATGGTGCCCGCGAAGAAAACATCGTCGAAATGTTGGAGCGTGCGGGTCTTGAGTCTTCAGGACAGGTAACGTTGGTCAATGGGCGCACGGGCGAGAAGTTCAAACGCGAGGTGACGGTCGGTTACATCTACATGATGAAACTGCATCACTTGGTGGACGACAAGATCCATGCGCGTTCGATTGGCCCATACAGCCTGGTGACCCAGCAGCCGCTTGGCGGTAAGGCACAGTTCGGAGGCCAGCGCTTCGGGGAAATGGAAGTGTGGGCACTTGAGGCGTATGGGGCCGCCTACACACTTCAGGAAATGCTGACCGTCAAATCCGACGACGTATCTGGCCGGACGAAGGTCTATGAAGCGATCGTTAGAGGCGACGATACGTTTGAAACGGGCATCCCTGAATCCTTCAACGTGCTGGTGAAGGAAATGCGATCGCTCTGCCTGAACGTGGAATTGAACCAAAAAGATTATTGACCGGACGCATTTAAGCAATTGAGCCGAGAAATCGGGCCGGGCAATCGGGGACTTTAGGAGACCCTTATGAACGAATTGATGAAAATTTTTGGTCAGACGAGCGTTGCGCAAAGCTTTGATCAAATTCAAGTCTCGATCGCAAGCCCGGAGCGCATCCGGTCCTGGTCATTTGGTGAGATCCGCAAGCCGGAAACGATCAACTACCGGACGTTCAAGCCCGAACGCGACGGCCTGTTCTGTGCGCGCATCTTTGGCCCGGTAAAGGATTACGAATGCCTTTGCGGAAAATACCGGCGGATGAAATACCGCGGCATTATCTGCGAAAAATGCGGCGTCGAGGTGACCTTGCAGAAGGTTCGCCGTGAGCGCATGGCGCATATCGAACTGGCTTCGCCGGTTGCGCATATCTGGTTTTTGAAGTCACTGCCAAGCCGTCTTGGCCTGCTTCTGGACATGATGCTCAAAGATATCGAGCGCGTTCTTTATTTCGAAAATTTCGTTGTGATCGAGCCGGGTTTAACGCCGCTGAAATTGCATCAGCTGCTGTCGGAAGAAGAATATATCGAAGCGAAAGAGGAGTATGGCCCGGATTCCTTCACGGCGTCGATCGGGGCGGAAGCGTTGCGCACCATGCTGGCGGCAATCGATCTGCAGGAAGAGCGCGAGACGCTAAAAATTGATCTGAAGGAAACGAATTCCGAAGCGAAGCGGAAGAAATACGTAAAACGGCTGAAGCTCGTCGAGGCCTTTCTCAATTCCGGGGCTCGGCCGGAGTGGATGATCCTCGAGGTGGTTCCTGTCATTCCGCCGGAGCTGCGCCCCCTGGTGCCGCTCGATGGCGGGCGCTTTGCCACGTCGGACTTGAACGACCTTTATCGCCGCGTGATCAACCGGAACAACCGCCTGAAGCGCCTAATCGAGTTGCGCGCGCCGGACATTATTGCGCGAAACGAGAAGCGGATGCTGCAAGAGGCGGTGGACGCGCTTTTCGACAATGGGCGGCGCAGTCGGCCGCTGGCGGGCGCAAGCAAGCGGCCGTTGAAATCGCTTTCGGACATGTTGAAGGGGAAGCAGGGGCGTTTTCGCCAAAACCTGCTTGGCAAGCGCGTCGATTATTCGGGGCGTTCCGTTATCGTCGTCGGGCCGGAATTGCTGCTGCATCAATGCGGGCTGCCGAAGAAAATGGCGCTCGAGCTGTTCAAGCCCTTCATCTATTCCAAGCTTGAACTTTACGGCATGGCGGCAACCATCAAGGCTGCCAAGCGCATGGTGGAAAAAGAACGTCCCGAAGTGTGGGATATTTTGGAAGAAGTCATCCGCGAACATCCGGTGCTTCTGAACCGGGCGCCAACCCTGCATCGCCTTGGCGTGCAGGCGTTTGAACCGGTTCTCATCGAAGGCAAGGCCATTCAGCTGCACCCCCTTGTCTGTACGGCGTTTAATGCCGATTTCGACGGCGACCAAATGGCCGTGCACGTGCCGCTTTCTTTGGAAGCACAGCTCGAAGCGCGCGTCCTGATGATGTCGACCAACAACATCCTAAGCCCAGCAAATGGCAAGCCGATCATCGTGCCGTCCCAGGATATCGTGCTGGGGCTTTATTACATGACGATGGACTTCGCGGATCAGCCGGGCGAAGGCATGGTTTTCGCCGATGTCGGTGAAATTCAGCAGGCCCTGGATGCCGAGGCGGTGACGCTTCATACGCGTATCCGCGCGCGCTACAAGGGCGTCGACAACAATGGCGATCCGATTACGCTGATCGTCGAAACGACGCCCGGTCGCATGTTGCTTTCGGAAATTCTGCCACGGCATCCGGAGGTGAAATTCGATCTGATCAACCGGTTGCTGACGAAGCGTGAAATCAGCCACGTCATCGACATGGTCTATCGCCATTGCGGGCAGAAAAATCTGGTTGTTTTTGCAGACCGCCTTATGCAGTTGGGCTTCGGCGAGGCGTGCAAGGCAGGCATTTCCTTCGGGAAGGACGATCTCGTCATTCCAAAATCGAAGGAGAAGTTCGTCCAGGAAACCCACGACAAGGTAAAAGAGCACGAGCAGCAATATCTCGATGGTCTGATTACCCAGGGGGAAAAGTACAACAAGGTGATTGACGCCTGGTCCCGTTGCACGGACATGGTCGCGGACGCGATGATGAAAGAAATTTCCTCCATGGATAAAAGCCATTCTGTAAATTCCGTATACATGATGGCCGATTCCGGAGCGCGTGGTTCGGCAGCGCAGATGAAACAGCTTGCCGGTATGCGCGGTCTTATGGCGAAACCTTCCGGTGAAATCATCGAAACCCCGATCATTTCGAACTTTAAGGATGGGTTGACCGTTCTCGAATATTTCAACTCCACCCATGGGGCACGCAAAGGGCTTGCGGATACGGCCTTGAAAACCGCCAATTCCGGCTATTTGACGCGGCGTCTGGTGGACGTTGCCCAGGACTGCATCATCGTCGACGAGGATTGCGGTTCCACCGATGGGCTAACCATTCGGGCGGTGGTCGAGGGCGGCAACGAAATCGTGCCGCTTTCCGATCGGATTCTGGGCCGGGTCTCGGCGGAGGACATCGTGGATCCGTTGAGCGGCGATGTCGTTCACGCGGCCAGTGAAATGATCGACGAAATTGCGATCGAGACGATTGCCCGCGCCGGCGTTGAATCCGTCAAGATCCGCTCCGTGCTGACGTGCAAATTCCAGGGCGGCGTTTGCGTCAAATGTTATGGGCGCGATCTGGCGCGAGGAACCGTCGTCAACATTGGCGAGGCGGTCGGCGTCATTGCGGCGCAATCCATCGGTGAGCCGGGAACGCAGTTGACGATGCGTACTTTCCATATCGGCGGCGCGGCACAGCGTGGCGCGGAACAATCTTCCATCGAATCGGCCTATGAAGCGACCATCAAGGTCAAGAACCGGAACGTCGTGATCGACAG
>JAJFGH010000085.1 GCA_021776275.1 Alphaproteobacteria bacterium
AACAACAATAAAGCCCTTGGAAAACGTAGAAAAACGGCAAAGATGACAACAATTCTTCTGGTCATTCACCTGCTTCTCGCGATCGCCCTGGTTGGCATGGTGTTGCTGCAGCGGAGCGAAGGCGGCGGCCTTGGGATCGGTGGCGGCGGCGGTGCAGCCGGCGGCGGTCTTTTCACGACAAAGGAAACGGCCAATCTGCTTACTCGGACAACGGCCATCCTGGCAGCCTGTTTCATGGCAACCAGCTTGACCTTGGCCATCCTAGCCAATCAATCCTCCGAACCGCGTTCGATTCTCGATGCGAAAGAGCCCATAACGCCGCCCCAGGCGCCCCTCGAGCCCGCGGCGCCGGCCGTGCCCAGCGCTCCTTTGGGGGAATGATGGGGCCAGATCGGGAAAGACGAATTGGAGGCGGCATTTTTGCCGCCTCTTTTACTTTTGATTTCGCAATCGAATCACTTTCAGGTAAACTTTAGGTCCATGACGCGGTTTATCTTTATTACCGGCGGCGTGGTCTCCTCTCTCGGAAAGGGAATTGCCTCCGCAGCACTTGGAGCCTTGCTTCAGGCGAGGGGATTCAAGGTGCGGCTTCGCAAGCTGGATCCGTATCTCAACGTTGATCCGGGCACGATGAGCCCTTACCAGCATGGCGAAGTTTTCGTCACGGACGACGGCGCGGAAACGGATCTTGACCTAGGTCACTACGAACGTTTTACCGGCGTCTCTTCCCGCGCGTCCGACAACGTCACCACCGGAAAAATTTATTCAAACGTCATTGCCAAGGAACGGCGGGGGGACTATCTCGGCGCAACCGTCCAGGTCATCCCGCACGTCACGGACGCCATCAAGGAATTTGTCCTTGCCGATCTCGAAGATGAGGATTTCGTGCTTTGCGAGATTGGCGGCACGGTTGGTGATATCGAGGGCCTTCCCTTTTTGGAAGCAATTCGCCAACTCGGCAACGAACTTGGAAGGGAGCGCAGCATGTATGTGCACCTTACCTTGCTCCCGCATATTCCTTCTTCGGGTGAATTAAAGACAAAACCAACGCAGCATTCCGTGAAGGAGCTTTTAAGCGTTGGAATTCAGCCGGACGTTCTGCTGTGCCGGAGCGATCGGGAAATTCCCCCGGCCGAACGGCGAAAAATTGCGCTCTTCTGCAACGTGCGTGAAGAAGCGGTAATTCCAGCAGAAGACGTAACGTCGATCTATGGCGTGCCCCTAAGCTACCACGCGGAAGGCTTTGACGATCAGGTCTGCCGCCATTTCGGCATTGCCAGGGAAAGGCAGCCGGATTTGCGACTCTGGCAAGAAATTTACGAACGCATTCGTTCGCCGGAAGGCGAGGTGAAGATCGCCATCGTCGGCAAATACGTTCATCTGCTGGACAGCTACAAATCTCTCATTGAGGCGCTCACCCATGGCGGTATCGCCAACCACGTGCGGGTAAATCTGGACTGGATCGATTCGGAGATTTTTGAAAAGAACAGTGCCGTACAGGAACTCGAGGATGTCGATGGAATCCTGGTTCCTGGCGGGTTTGGTGAACGCGGAACTGAAGGGAAGATCGCCGCCGTTCAATTTGCGCGCGAACGGCGCGTTCCTTATTTCGGCATTTGTTTTGGCATGCAGATGGCGGTTGTTGAAATCGCCAGGCACCTTGCAAACCTTCCCGTGGCGAACTCGACCGAGTTTGGGCCTACGAAGGATCCGGTCGTCGGTCTGATGACGGAATGGGCGCGGGGCGAGGCAATCGAACAGCGAAAAGAAGAGGGCGATCTCGGCGGCACGATGCGGCTGGGGGCTTATCCTTGCAACCTGGAAGCGGGCAGCAAGGTCTTTGATGCCTATGACGGCGAAAAGCGCATCCATGAGCGCCACCGCCACCGTTACGAAGTAAACATCAATTACATGAACCAGCTTGCGGCCGTTGGCCTGCGCTTTTCGGGCATGTCGCCGGATGGAAATTTGCCGGAAATTATTGAAATGGCCGATCACCCCTGGTTTATCGGCGTGCAATTCCATCCCGAATTAAAATCGCGGCCCTTTGAACCGCATCCGCTTTTTACATCCTTTATCGAAGCGACCGTAAAACAGTCGCGGCTGGTGTAACGGATTTTTTGCATGATGAAACCTCGCCACGTCTCGATAGGAAAGATCGCAGTCGGAAACGACTTGCCGCTGACGGTGATTGCCGGCCCTTGCGCCATTGAAAGCAAAGCGCACGCCTTTGAAACGGCGGAAGCGCTTGTGAAATTGACGGACAAGCTTGGCATTGGCCTGATCTACAAATCCTCCTACGACAAGGCAAACCGGACAAGCGGCCAAAGCGCGCGCGGAATTGGCATGAAGGAGGGGCTTCCCATCCTGGCAGAACTGCGCGAGCGTTTTGGCTGCGCCGTGCTGACGGACGTACACACAGCCGATCAATGTGCCCCGGTCGCCGCGGCTGTCGATGTGTTGCAGATTCCCGCCTTTCTTTGCCGGCAGACGGATTTATTGCTGGCTGCCGCTGCGACCGGCAAGGCGGTAAACGTTAAGAAAGGCCAATTTTTGGCGCCTTGGGATATGGCGAACGTCGTCAAGAAAATGGTCGACGCCGGAAACCCGAATGTCCTGGTCTGCGAGCGCGGCGCCAGCTTTGGCTACAACACCCTTGTTTCGGATATGCGCGCGCTTCCGATTCTGGCGCGCGAGGGCTTTCCCGTCGTCTTCGATGCCACCCATTCCGTCCAGCAACCGGGCGGACAGGGGGAAACCAGTGGCGGCCAGCGCGAATTCGTGCCCGTGCTTGCCCGTGCGGCGGTCGCCGTTGGCATCGCAGCGGTTTTTCTGGAAACGCACCCGGATCCGGACAAGGCACCCTCCGATGGGCCAAACATGGTACCAATGGCTGAGCTTCCGGCGCTTTTGGAAGAACTTTTGGCGTTCGATCGGGTGGCAAAGACGCGCCCTCGTTCCTGAACGCCTTTGGGAGAAACGCTGCATGATGGCGATTATCGATATTCACGCCCGCGAAATTCTGGATAGCCGCGGCAACCCCACCGTCGAAGTGGACGTGACGCTGGAAAGCGGCGCCTGGG
>JAJFGH010000086.1 GCA_021776275.1 Alphaproteobacteria bacterium
GCCACCGGCGCTGGGATTGCCCGCACCGGCATTGCCGCCACCGGCGCTGGGATTGCCCGCACCGGCATTGCCGCCACCGGCGCTGGGATTGCCCGCACCGGCATTGCCGCCACCGGAATTGCCGCCACCGGCATTGCCGCCACCGGCGCTGGGATAGCCCGCACCGGCACTGCCCGCGCCAGCACTGCCGCCACCGGCGCTGGGATTGCCCGCACCGGCACTGCCCGCGCCTGCATTGCCGCTACCTGCGTTGCCCGCGCCAGCATTGCCGCTACTTGCATTGCCCGCGCCAGCATTGCCGCTACCTGCGTTGCCCGCGCCAGCATTGCCGCTACCTGCGTTGCCCGCGCCAGCATTGCCGCTACCTGCGTTGCCCGCGCCTGCATTGCCGCTACCTGCGTTGCCGCCGTTGTTGCCGCCGCTATTGCCGCCGCTATTGCCGCCGCTATTGCCGTTGTTGCCGCCGCTATTGCCGTTGTTGCCGCCGCTATTGCCGCCGCTATTGCCGTTGTTGCCGCCGTTGTTGCCGTCGCTATTGCCGTTGTTGCCGCCGTTGTTGCCGTCGCTATTGCCGCCGCTATTGGCATTGTCACCGCCAACGTTGCCGCCGCTATTGGCATTGTCACTGCCAACGTTGCCGCCGCCGGCATTGCTGCCGCTATTGCCGGAGCTGCCGTTCGGAGCCCAGTTGGCAACGAGGCCTGCCGTTACGAAAGCAATGTCGATCCGTTGAACGCCCAGGGTCGATTCGATGCGGCGCTGACTGCCTTTTTCTTTGTTTTTTCCGCTCTTGCCCTTTGTGCCAAGCGCGGCCACTTGCGTGCCGGCCTTTTCGGAGCCTTGCGAAGAAACCTTCGCCTGCTTCTTGTCGGACTTCTTCTCTTCCGGCAGCGCGGCCTGTGGCGACGCCGCCTTTTTCGGCAGCAACGTGCCTTTTCCGACGGTAAGCCGGCCACTGGCCTTCGAAGTTACGGTTGCTTTCTGGCCAGGGCGTACGATCGTCACATTGCCACTTTTCAATGAAGAGACCTGCACCGCGCCTTCATGGACATTGACGGAACTACCCAGCGCGTCGACGGTCACCGTAAAGATGGTGCCCTTGATCACAGCAGCCAGATAGGGCGTGCCGACGGAAAAACGCCGTTCCGGCCGGCGCTCCATGTCGAAAAGCACCTTGCCGAGCGCTTGCAGAATGTTGTTATCCCCCTTCGTCGGAACTTCGATCTCGCTGTTCGGTGAAACGGTGATGATGTCTTTGCCCTGTTTCAGGCTGAACTGACCGTCGGGGCCGGTTTTTACCTGCATGCCAGGGGCGATGGTCAGGGCTGCTTTCGTCAGCGGCTTCCATGTTGCGCCCTTGGCAACCCGGACCCGGACGTCACCCATATGCTTCGCAACGGACCAGGCCTTGGGCTGGGCGGCGTTCGTATCGCGGCCCGCGTCCCTGGAGGCGACTTTGGTCTCCTTGGCCCCCTCGGGCATGCCGTTCACGAAAGATTCGCCATTTTCCTGCCAAGCAGCTCCGGGCACACCGGCAGCGTTTCCTGCCTGGGTGGCCGCCGCGCCGCTGGAATTTCGCGTGGTTTGCGGACGCGTCAGGGCGCCATCGCGGGAAGCGCCGTCCGCCGCCGCAATTTGCCGGTCGCCGTGAAGGCCCCGGCCATCGGCGTAAGCGGTTTCTGCCGCAGCGCCAAATCCGGCAAGCACGAAGGTCGCCAGCAAGGCGAAACGCGTAACTCTTTTGCCCAAGTTCCACATCATCCTGTTCCCATTTCCATTGAGGACTTCGGTAGTTGGCAATAAGGCTCAAATAAAGAGAAGTTTTCAATAAGTTTCAATTCGGATTTATTTGAGTTTTGTCTTTAATTTATTTAAAATTTTTCCTATTAACGTTTCTTTAATTTTCATTAATATTTATAGTGTTGGGTGCATTGAAATCCTTGGCAAGAGGGGCGAGTGTTTACCAAACTAGGCAAAAAGGGCCGGGATTTTGTTAAGGATACGGGGCTCGGAAGTCGCCGTGTCTTGATGGCCCTTTGCGTTTTGGGAAGCCTTGCCGCCGCGGCGGAGGCGGAAGCGCAACAGAGCCGGCCCTCTTCCGAGGCAGGCCAGATTGAAAAGCGGCTGGTCAAGCCGGAGCGCGCGCCAGCCAAAATCGACGCGATCGAAACACCGGGAATTGCTGCGCCCTCCGCGGAGGCGCTGGAAACCTTCGTCTTTGAAAAGATTGAAATTGAGGGGGCAAGCGTGTTCGCCGCCCCGGAATTTGCCGAGCTTTATACGGGTTTTCTTGCCCGCGCGATTTCGCTTGCGGACGTGGAAACCCTTCTCGCGGCAATTACGAAGAAATACCACGAGGCGGGCTACGTACTTTCCCAGGCGGTGGCGCCTCCCCAAAGCCTGGATGAAGGCGTTTTGCGGATCCGCGTCATCGAAGGCTATGTCGAGCAGGTCGTCTTCGATGGGGATGCCCCGGGCGGGAAGGCGCTGCTTGAGGGCTATGCGGCAAACCTCACAAGCGTGCGCCCGACGACCCTTGCGGCGCTTGAGCGCACGATCCTCCTTCTGAACGACCTTCCGGGTCTATGGATGCGTTCCGCATTGCGCCCGCTGGATGAAGAGGCGGGGACTTATGCGCTTCATCTGACCCTTCACCACGATCCGGTGGAAGGCTATGCCGGCCTCGACAATCGGGGCACGCCCGACGTCGGGCGGTTGGAGGGCTATGTCGCCGTGGATGTCCATTCGATCCTTGGCATGCTCGAACGGACCCGTCTTACCTTCTATACGATTCCGGATTCGCCGGATGAGCTCCTCTATTTCGAGGGTCAGCACGAACAGTCGATTGGTTCCGATGGCACCAAAATCGTCCTTTCGGGCTCCCAAAGCTTTATCGATTCCGGAGCGGACCTGGAAGTCTTCGGCCTGGAAAGTTCGGGCACGCGCGTAAGCCTGGAAGTGCGGCATCCCTTGATCCGCTCGCGGACGGAAAGCCTCTACCTTCATGGGCGCTTTGATTATCTGAATTACGACGAAGAACAGCTTGGCTTCGAAACCTTTGACGACCGTCTCCGGGTGCTGCGACTGGGTGGACGTTATTATTTCGGAGACGTTCTTCTTGGGAAGGCGTTCAGCGGTGCGAACCAGATCGGCCTCGAGATTAGCCGTGGGCTTAAAATCCTGGGCGAATCGAAGGAAAACGCATCCAATCTTTCGCGTTTTCGAGGGCGTAGCGATTTCACGAAAATGACGGCGGATGCGTATCGCTATCAAAAGATTACGAATGAAATCGGCTTGAGCCTCTTCGTCGCCGGTCAGCGATCCTCGCACGCCCTTCTTTCAAGCGAAGAGTTTCGCCTCGGCGGCAGCCGTTTCGGCCGCGCCTACGATCCATCCGAATTGACCGGGGTTGACGGGGTGGGGGGTATCCTGGAGCTTCAATATGGCCGCTCCGTTGCCTGGAAATTCATAAAGAGCTACCAGCTTTATGGTTTCTATGATTTGGGGGCGGTCTGGGACAAAGATGGGCGCGGGAATTCGCTGAGTTCCACCGGGGTTGGAATCCGCACCTGGATTTTTGAGAAGATGACGGCAAATTTTGAAGCCGCCTTGCCCCTTACGCGGCTTGTCTTCACGGAAGGGGACAACAGCATGCGGTTTTTCTTCAGCCTTCAGACAACTTTTTAAGCCGTCCTAGCGATTGGACCGCCCCAAAGCGGCGGCGGAATTAGGATGCTTCGTGCGACTTCCGCTTTTTCGGGTCGTTCTTTTGCGCGTGGTCTTCCAATTGCCGAACCGCGGCGCTGAAGGCATCCCGGATCGCCACATAGACGTCCTCATGGGCGTGATTCTTAGGCCCATTATGGGTGACGACAAGTTCCTTGCCCGGAACGGACATATCAATTCGCACGCTATAGAGTTTGCCCTTGTGATGATGGCGATGCGGCGCCTCGATGACGACGCGGCAGCTCGTAATGCGGTCGAAGAAGCGCTCAAGCTTCTGCGTTTTCTCGTGGATGTTTGCTTCCACCGCTTCGGACGGGTCCATATGTCGAAAGGTAATCTGCAACGGAAGTTCCATATGTTCTCTCCTCAACGCGGATGAGCGAAAATGCCTAGCCGCTTATGTAAATATTACGCGATTGCCAGCGCATCTGCCTAATATTTCGTGCGTAAGCCTGAAAATCGCAGCGGCCGGTTTGCGTATTGGCGAAGGCCCTCGGGCCTTGTGTGCGGGCATCTAAAATTTTGCGGAAAGGCTAACGGCACCAAACCGGTCCGGCTGGGATTGGCCGCGAAACTCGCGTGTGCGGAAAATTTGGCTGAAGGTGATGCGAAACCTGCTGAAGGTAAGCGCGATCCCAATTTGAAAATCGCCAACCAGGGCTTTCTTGGAAACGTCGTGACTGCTGGAGAAGCTGTTGCCGTCCAGAAAGATATTGCGCGCAATCAGGCGGCCTTCGGCGCCAGCGAAAACGTACCAGCCAAACCCGTCCTCTAGCACGAAGAAGCCGGAGCCGGGCAGGCTTGGCCGGATGCGGGGCGGGCCATAGTCGCTTGGCAGGTTTTCCCCGAACCGGACCGCCAGGCCGCTAGCCAGATAGGTGAAAACATTGCCGACGCTGCCGCCGACATGGGGCGTCAGATCGACGCCCAACCCATGAGCGGAAAATTCCTTCAGTTTTCGCCATTTGCGTTCAAAGTACAGAACGACGCCGGGCTCATTCTCAAGCTGGTGGCTCCAACCGTTCGAGCGGCTGACGCCGATCCAATCGTGAAAATTATTTTGCACGTCCTGAGCAAAGGAAGCCGGCCCGACCATGCCGAAATCAAGCTCGAGGCTATCCAGCCGCTGGCCCGTGTCCGCAACGAGAGCGATCGAGCCATAAAGCCAGCCTGCATAGGGGCGATCCTTAGGGATAAGCCCGCGCGCGTCGGTATCCTCCGGCGTAAAGATGCTCTGTCCGATCCCATAGCCGATGCGCAAGGTGCCACCATTGCGGAAAGGCGGCAGGTGTCCGGCGATGTCGCGTGCCCATTCCGGTACGTCGTCGGCGGGCGAAAGCCAGGAAAGGCGCGTTCCATGCGTGTAATGCCGGTCCGTGTTCACCAGGCGGTCGTTTTCGATGATGAGGTTATAGGTGCCGCGTTCTTCCTCCGCGGCAGCGGGGAACGCAAGGCTTATGAAACAAGAGAAAACGCCCCAAAGGCAAAGATGCAGAAAACGCATGACCTGTATTCTAAACCTTTTGGCCTTTGGTGGGAATCGGGACAAGAAAGGTTTCTACTGGTGGGGGCACAAAATTGCCGTTAAAAGCCGACAAGTTTTCGATAATTAAGGACCAGCTATGCCGTTGTTGACGACAAAGCGGAAGATTGCACTGCTACGGCACTTGCAGCGGCTGATGCTTGCGTTACGCCGGGTTTTTGGTTTTGGACCTCGGATTGAAGTCCGGCGTTCCGGCTTTCGTTGGTTTCTCGATCTTAATCAAGAGACGGATTTTCTGCTTTACGCCATGGGCGCACTTGGTACGCGGAAACTTGCCGCCTACCAGAATTTTATTCACCTTGGTGCCATTGTTCTCGACCTTGGCGCAAACATTGGCAGACATACCTTCCCTTTGGCGCATCTTGTCGGGCCGACAGGCCATGTGTTTGCTTTCGAGCCAAGAAAGCAGCCTTCGGAGCGATTTCAGAAAACCCTAGCGCTCAACCCGGAAGTGGCCTCTCGCATTACCTTCGTTGCGGGGGCTTATCCTGGTGCGATCGCCGGTTTTTTGGCAAAAAAAGGCGTGACGGACGTGGATTATGTGCGGCTGGCCCTTTCGGGTGAAGAATGCGCCATCTTGCGCGAAATGGTCCAGATGCTGAAAACGTCCCGCCCGCTTATGCAGTTTGCCTTGGCGCCGGATTGTCTCCAGCGGGCAGGGGAATCCTTGAGCTCTCTATTGGCTATCCTGAGCGGTGCGGGGTACGTGTTGACAGATGCGCGGCGCGGCGTGACGCTTGCCATGAATGAGCGAGCCTTGCGGAATTGGATTCCGGAAGGCGCAAAACGGAACGTCATTGCCATCCCGGAAGAATTGCTGGATAGCCTCTGACGCATCCATCGGAGCCGTTCATGATTTCCCAACTTACGCGACTCTTTCCCCTCTGGGCGTTGCTGGCATCGGCTGCCGCCTATTTTTTTCCGGAAAGCCTGATGTCGTTGAAGGGGGGCATCGTGCCTTTGCTTGGGCTCGTCATGTTTGGGATGGGCATGACGCTGACGCCGGAAAATTTTCTCGAGGTTTCCAGGCGCCCATTTTTGATTTTTTTCGGGGTAGGGCTGCAATTTATCGTTATGCCGTTGGCCGGCTTTTTGGTGGCGACCGGCTTTGGTCTTTCCGCGATGCTGACGGCAGGGGTCGTGCTTGTCGGCAGTTGCCCGGGTGGGACGGCATCGAACGTGATTACCTATCTTGCGCGCGGCGACGTCGCACTTTCGATCACGCTGACGATGGTGTCCACCCTGCTGGCGGTCCTTGTTACGCCGGTACTTACCTGGCTTTACGTTGGCGAGAGCGTCGCGGTCCCGGTTATGGATATGCTTCTAAGCATTCTAAAAATCGTTTTCGTGCCGGTTATTCTAGGCGTTTTGCTAAATCATTTTGTGGGCGCGCGTTTGGGTGGCGCCAAGGCGGTGTTTCCGTTTCTTTCGGTCGCCGCGATCGTGCTGATCATCGCCATTATCGTCGCCCTTAACCGCGATGCCATGGCCAGCCTTGGCCCCGCAATTGCGGCCGCCGTCATCTTGCATAATTTTCTTGGGCTGGCGGGAGGCTACGGACTTGCGCGCCTCTTTGGCTTCGATGAAGCGACGCGCCGCACCCTGGCGATTGAGGTGGGCATGCAAAATTCCGGCCTCGGCGTTGCTTTAGCGGTGCAATATTTTTCCGCCGCTGCTGCCCTTCCTGGCGCGCTTTTCAGCATTTGGCACAATTTGTCCGGGGCACTTTTGGCAAGTTTCTGGTCGCGCCGGCAATAAGTCCTATTTAAGGCTTGGCGCCTTTTTCGGTTTCGAATCCGGCGGCCTGCCAGGCCTTGATGCCGCCTTTTACGTGGGTGATTTCCTCGAAGCCGGCGGCGAGGCAAAGCTCGGCCGCCTGTAGGGACCGGATGCCGCTTGCGCAATGGAGGACCAGTTTCTTGCCGGCCTCGCGCGGCAGTTGAAACGGATTGAAGCTGGAAAGGGGGTGCAGGATGGCGCCCGGGATGCAGGCTTCTGCGTATTCGCCCGTTTCGCGCACGTCGACAAGCATGGCTTCACCGCTTTCAAGCCAGGCTTTTATGATTGCGGGCTCGATTTCCTGAATACGCTCGTCCATTGGCGGCATTTGGGGTCAACCTTTCTTCGCGTGGGGGACACGGGGTCGCGGGCCCCTCTTTTCCGCATCTGTGCAGAAGAGGGCGTAAAGAAGTTCGATTACTTTTACCGCCTCCTTGCTGGCCAGGGAATAATAGATCGTTTGCGCTTCGCGGCGGGTCGCGACGAGGCCCTCGCGGCGAAGCCGGGCCAAATGCTGGGAAAGGGCGGATTGGCGCAAGCCTACTAGCGGTGCCAGCGTGCCTGCGGCCTTTTCGCCTTCCACCAGTTGACAAAGGATACGCAGCCGCTTTTCGTTGCTTAAAACCCGTAGCAGATTGCTTGCGGCGCCGGCGGCGGTTTCCAAATTCTCTATATTCATACTTGCTAATTTAGCAAATACTAATATATAATGTCAAACAGGTTCCAAAACGAAAAGGAGGGACGCCATGAAACCCGAGGTAAAAGGCTTCTTCGACGAAGCGACCTACACGATTTCCTACGTCATCGCGGACCCAAAAACCGGCCACGCGGCCATCCTGGATTCGGTCCTGGATTACGACCAAAACTCCGGAAAATATGCCACCGGCTCGGCCGATAAAATCCTCGCCTATATCCGTGCAAAGGGCTTGAAGGTGGATTGGATATTGGAAACCCATGTCCATGCCGATCATTTAACGGCCAGCGCCTATCTGCAGGAGAAATTGAAGGCGCCGACCGGCATCGGTGCGGACGCGGGGAAGGTTCAGGCCTTCTTCAAGGGTTTTTACAACGCCGAAGCCGATTTCAAGACAGACGGCTCCCAATTCGATCATCTGTTCAAGGATGGCGAGACCTTCCAAATTGGCGAATTGGAGGGGCGCGTTCTTGCGACGCCGGGCCACACCGCAGCCTGCGTCACCTATGTGATCGGCGACGCGGCCTTTGTCGGCGACACGTTGTTTATGACGGATTACGGAACGGCGCGGACGGATTTTCCGGGCGGGGATGCGAACGCATTGTATGGTTCGATCCATCGCCTTTTTGACGAACTTGCACCGGACACCCGCCTGTTCCTGTGCCACGATTATGGCACGTCCGAACGAAAGGAATATGTCTGGGAAACGTCCCTTGCCGAGCAACGGGCAAAGAACGTTCATATTCACGAAGGGGTTTCAAAAGAAGCGTTCGTGAAATTGCGGCAGGAACGCGACAAGGGGCTTGCGGCGCCCAAGCTGATCCTGCCTTCGATCCAGGTCAACATGCGCGCTGGCGCCTTTCCGCCAGAGGAGGCGAACGGCGTTTCCTATCTGAAGATCCCAGTGCGAACGGCGTAATCGCGCCGCGCTTAGGCGCCTTCCCGTTCTTCGGGCGGATCAAGAGTTTTCAACTCGCGCCGCATAACCTTGCCGGTGCTTGTCTTTGGCAAATCCTCTACGAATTGGACGCGCTTTGGCACCTTGTAGGCGGCCATCTGCTCGCGGCAATAGGCGATGATCGCGTCGGCATCGGCTTTCGCGCCGTCGCGCAGCACAATATAGGCCTTTGCGATTTCGCCCTTCGTTTCGTCCGGCTGGCCGCCGACGGCAACCATGGCAACGGCGGGATGGGCGGCGATCACGCGTTCCAGCTCGGCCGGGTAGATGTTGAACCCGCCGGTCAGGATCATGTCCTTGCGGCGGTCGACAATATAAAAATAGCCGTCCGCGTCCATCTTGCCGACGTCGCCGGTATGCATCCAGCCATCGGGTTCGATTGCTTCCTTCGTCGCTTTTTCGTTCCCGTAATAGCCGAGCATGACAAGCGGCCCCTTGATCATCAATTCGCCCACTTCGTCGGGTTCCATGGTTTTGGCCGCGTCTTCGACGTCGGCGATGCGGGCCAGCACGCCCGGGAAGGGAAGTCCGATCGAGCCATGGCGGTTTTCGGCATAGAAAGGGTTCGTTGTGGCGGCGCCGGCAAGTTCGGTCATGCCCCAGAGTTCCAGCAACGGGCAGCCGAAGCGTTCTTCAACCTCTTCCATCTTTGCCGCCGGCATCGTCTGGCCGCCGACCGTGCAGCGCGTGAGGGAGGAGACGTCGTGCTTTGCCAGCTCGGGGCTGTTCAACATGTACATGTACATTGTCGGCACGCCTTCAAACACCGTCGCCCGATGGGTTTCAATGGCGTCCAGAACCAGCTTTTCCTCGAAACGCGGCAGCAGCACGGCCGTCATGCCGGTGAAGAACGCGCCATTGACGACGATGTTTCCATAAACATGCGGGCAGGGAAGTGCGGTTACCACCACGTCGTCTGCCGTCTTGACGTGCATGTTTGCGGTAAGCGCAAGGTTCAACAGGATGGACCGGTGGCTTTGCATGGCGCCCTTCGGGTGTCCGGTCGTGCCGGACGTATAGCCGATGGTTGCAAGGTCTTCCGTGGGCACAAGAACCGGATCGAATTCCGGCTTGCCCTTCGCCAGCACCTCATCAAAACTCATGGTGCCTGCCGGGGGGTTGTCGCCAAACAGAATAATGTTGTCGAGCGACATCTCGCCCTTGTTCGCAAGGATGGCTTCGCCTTTGTCGGCGGAAGCGATCAGCGCGCTGGCGCCGCAATCGTTGACGACGTAGACAACTTCTTTGGGGGTCAGCATGACGTTGATGGGGTTGAGCACGGCGCCAAGCTTGGCGATGGCGTGATAGGCAACCAGCCATTCCCAGCAATTCGGCCCATAGATCGAAACGCGATTGCCCTTCGTAACGCCAAGGTCGCGAAGGCTATTTGCAAGCTGGTTCGAAAGTTTTTCCAGCTCGTTGTAGCTGAACGACCGGCCTTCAAAAATCAGCGCCGTCTTGTCGCCGAAGCGTTTTGCGCTTGCGGGCAGAATTTGCCCAAGGGTCTGCAACATGGGTTTTCCCCTCCCTGGATCTTTTTTGGCTGCCCTTTTTCGGTTCGGGGCGGCGTTGCGGCCAGCCTATCGCAGATGGCCGGATTTTGGAACCGAGGGCGGGCCAGATTACCCGAAGAGATAGAGGCAGATGGCGATAGCGGCGGCGATGCCGGCCACGTCCGCCGTCAAGGCTGCGGCCAGGGCGTGGCGGACGCGGCGTATCTGGACGGCGCCGAAATAGACGGCAAGCACGTAAAAGGTCGTTTCCGTCGTGCCTTGAAAGGTGCTGACCAGATAGCCGGTATAGCTGTCCGGGCCGATGGCCGGGTCCTGGAGGATCGCCGCCAGGATGCCATAGGCGCCGGAGCCGGAAAGCGGGCGCAGGAGCGCCATCGGCAGGGCCTCGGGCGGCAGGCCGAAACTGGTCGTAAGGGGGCCGATGGCACCGATCAACAGCGCCATGGTTCCGCTTGCCTGCAACATGCCGACGGCGACCAGGATGGCGACCAGATAGGGGATGATGCGGATGGCGACCTTGAACCCGTCCCGTGCCCCTTCGACGAAGGCTTCGTATATGCGCACGCCGCGGGCAAAGCCGAACCCCAGCAGCACCACCATCAGGCCCGGGATGATCCAGGGCGCGATTGCCTTGCCCCAGAAAATCGTCAGCGGCACGAGGCCGGCGATGCCGGCAAGCACAAGAGCGGAAACCCATCCGGGATAGGCGTCCGTGACCGCTTCGGCCGTTTCCGGCAGCGCCTCGGGCGCCGCGTCACCGGCAGTGGCCGGTACGGCGGAAAAACGCTGATAGAGCTTCGCCGCCAGGATGGCGACCGTCGTCGAGCAAATCGTCGCCACCAGGGTTGTCGGCAGGATACCGGCCGGGTCCGTCGAGCCTGCCGCCGCCCGGAGCGCGATGACCCCGGTGGGAAGCAGGGTGACGCTGGACGTGTTGATGGCGAGAAAGAGCGCCATCGCGTTTGTCGCCGTGCCCTTGTGGGGGTTGAGCTTGTCCAGCTCCTGCATGGCGCGGATGCCGAAGGG
>JAJFGH010000087.1 GCA_021776275.1 Alphaproteobacteria bacterium
GCCTGGAGCCGGTGCTGTCCGAGGAAGATCAGAATAGCCGCCTGCCCACCCGCGACCTTGGCGCAGACAAGCCCGGCCGCACCCAAGAGCGTATCGCCGATGGCAGCCGCCACGCGATGGCCCCACGCGTCGATTGGCACGATTTCGAGAAGCATCTGTTTGCGAAGGAAGTGGCCAAGATCCTCGATCAGGCCGCGCAAAAGCAGGTTTTCGACCGGCTGGTGCTGGTCGCCCCGCCAAAAACCCTAGGCGGCTTGCGGGCGGCGCTTGGGAAAGCCGCACTGGAAAAGGTAACGGCCGAAATTGGCAAAGACCTTACGAACGTTCCTCACCATGACCTTCCGGCGCATCTTGCGGAGGTTCTGTAGCCGCGTCACCCCTGCCCCCCTTGAAACCCATGGCGATCACATAGCTTTCGGCCGAAGCCGCGCGGCTGGAAGGGGGTTTGGCATGCTTTACGGTTCGAAAGCGCGCTTTCATCCGCTGCAAGAGTTCTTTTTCCGTTCCGCCTTGCAACACCTTCGCGAGAAAGGTGCCCCCGGGCGTAAGGACTTCCTCGGCAAAATCGAGGGCCGCCTCGCATAAGGCCATGATGCGCAAATGATCGGTCGGCGCATGGCCGCTAGCCTGGGCCGCCATGTCCGAAAGCACGATATCGGCCGGCCCATCGAGGGCTTCGCGAATGCGCTCCGGCGCCGATGGGTCGAGAAAATCCAATTCCAGAACGATGGCGCCCGCAATGGGGTCCATGGCAAGCCGGTCAATCGCCACCACGCGCCCCTCCTTCTTTCCCTGTACGCGCGCCACGGCGATCTGGGTCCAACCGCCGGGTGCCGCGCCAAGATCGACGACGCGCTTGCCCGGCCCAAGAAAGTGGAAGCGATCGTCGAGTTCGATCAATTTGAAGGCCGCCCGCGAGCGCAAGCCCTGGCGCGCCGCCTCGGCCACGTAAGGGTCGTTCAACTGGCGTTGCAGCCAGCGGGTGGAGCTGGCACTTCGCCCACGGGCCGTGCGCACCCGCGTTGTTAGCTGCCTGCCCGTGCCCCCCTTTCGCCGGCCCGTCATGGCTGCGCTTTCGGGCCGGGTGCCTGCATCAAATCCCGCAGAATGCCCTCGCGGATGCCGCGATCGGCGACGCGCAGCCGTGGCACCGGCCAGGTCTTCCAGATGGCCTCCAGAATGGCCGCTCCCTGGATCACCAGATCGGCGCGCCCCCGGCCGATGCAGGGATGGGCCTCGCGTTCCGCCAAGGGCATGGCACGCAGGCGGCTGGAAAGTTCGGCAATCTGCGCGCGGGCGAGATAGGCCCCATCGACGCGCGAACGGTCATAACGTGCCAACCCCATGGCAACGCCCGCCAGGGTCGTTGTCGTTCCGGACGCGCCCAGCATCTGCCACTCCTCCGCCGCAATAGCTTCACCGATGGCTTCACCGATGGCTTCACCGATGCCATGGGCGGCATCGAAGGGTGCAAGCCGATCGGCTATTTCCCCGACCATTTCGTCGTAACGCGCCTGAGAAATGGAAACGCCGCCATATTTTTCGGCCAGGGTCACGACTCCGAAGGGAAAAGAGATCGCTCCCTCGATCCGGCGTTCGCCATCGCGCGCGAGGCGCACCCAAAGGATTTCGGTGCTGCCGCCGCCAATGTCGAAAACGAGCGCATGACCATCTTTTGGCTGAAGCAGATCGGCACAGCCGGCGAGGGTAAGCCGGCCCTCCTCCTCGGCGGAGATGATTTCCAGGGAGAGGCCGGTCGCCTGGCGAACCCGGTCCACGAAGGCGCCGCCGTTCCGGGCCCGCCGGCACACCTCGGTAGCCACGCATCGCACCTTGCCGGCGCCCTGGTCTTCAAGCCGGCGCGCGCAGATCCGCAACGCCGCGAGCGTGCGCTGCATGGCCTTTTCGGAAAGCGTCCCGCTTGCCGCGATGCCTTCGCCCAACCGTACGATCCGTGAAAAGGAATCGACGACGCGAAACGTTTCGCCTACGGGTCGGACGATCAGCAGGCGGCAATTGTTCGTGCCGAGATCGAGCGCACCCAGGGAAGGCGTGAACCCTTTCTCAACTTTTCCTCGGTCTGATGGCTCGAGATGGCCGCGGGAGAGTTCTTGGGATGGGGTCTCTGGCAGGGGTTCGCCCTTTCTTTATCTTTTATACGGCGTTGGCCCTATCCTGCCAAAGCTTGGACCAAGGAAAAAGCCCGTTGAAGCCCGGCCGGGCTATTCAAACATGCCAGCCCGTGTTAGGAAATCGGCCGATTGGGCCCTTGGGGGATAGTTTAGCGGTAGAACTCTCGGCTCTGACCCGAGCGACCCTTGTTCGAATCCAGGTCCCCCAGCCAGCCCTAATCCCACCGATCGCAATCGGGCTTCGCCCGCGGGCCTTGGCCCAATTGGCTTAGCCGGCGAAGGAAACGACGTTTTGTTCCAATGCGATGACCCGATCAGCGGGAAAACGGGCAATTACGGCCGTCCCCTGCCCTGGCGTGCTTTCAATCTTCAGTGTTCCGCCATGCAACTGCACGAAGGAGCGCGTGAGCGGTAGCCCAAGACCCGTTCCCTGTTGCGTGCGCAGCGCCTCGCTCGCCACCTGCCCGAAGGGTTCCAGCGCCTTCTCGATATCCGCCGGTGCGATGCCGATGCCGGTGTCCCGCACTTCCAGAAGAAAATCGCCATTGGCGTCTAGCCGTGCCGCCGTCGTGACGCGCCCACCCCTGGGCGTAAATTTAATGGCGTTCGTAAGCAGATTGATCAGGATCTGGCGAATTTTCCGCTCATCCGCATAAAGGGGTGGAAGCGGCGCGCGCACTTCCGTCGCCAAGGCGAGCCCATTTGTTTCGGCGCGGACGCTTACTAGCCGCATGCATGTGTCGATCACCTTCGCAACGTTCGTCACACGCTCGTCCAGGTTTGCCTTGCCCGCTTCGACCTTTGACATGTCGAGAATATCGTTGATGAGTTCGAGAAGATGCGCGCCGCTTTCATGTATGTTTTCGGCATATTCCCTATATTCCGGCTTCACCTCGCCAAAGGCCTGCTCCTTGATAAGTTCGGAAAAACCCATGATCGCGTTGAGAGGGCTGCGAAGTTCGTGACTCATATTGGAAGAAAAACCCCTTTCGCCTCCGCCGCATCTTCCGCCCGGTCGATCGCATGGGTCAGGGTTTCATGGGTATGCTCGCGGCGCTTTGTTTCCCTTCGATGAAACCAAAGAAGCGCAGCCAGAACCGCAATATAGGCGAGCACGATAACAAATATCTGAAGCCGCATGCGATTGGCCGCATCGAGGAAATTTTTCGCATGCGACAGACCAGCCAAGACCCAATTCGTACCGGAAATTTTTTGGACATGGGCAATGCTTTGGAACTCTTTCTCGCTTAAGCGGTCTTGTTGAAATTTCGTTTCACCGCCTACGCCCGTCGTAAACTCGGACCGGCTTTCTTTTTGCAAAGCCATTTCCGGGCCAAGCAAAATTCGCTTCGACTTCCTGCCACCGGCATCCGCCCTCCCCGTCACATCCAGAAGAACAAGGCTGTGATCGAAATATTCATATGCTTTCATCGCGCGGGCCAGAACGTTCGCATCCACACCAAGGATGAGCACGCCTTTTCCATTATCGAAAGACAGGACCTGCCCAAGCCTAAAATATTTCTGCCCATTGTCGGGACGCGTGCGGAAATGCATCCAATCTTTCGGCACGGATATGCGGGGTTTTTCTTGATCGCGGCTTACCTGAACCGACCCACCGTCGGCAGACAAAAAGGCAGGAAGGTCGATTTTATCCACCTTGCGCCATGTCATGTGAAAACGCGTGGAATCCGGTCCAAGCCGAGAGGAAAGCAGCCTACCGCCACCCCCCAAAAGGGTGAAAGTGACCGCCTCGGGAAACGCAGCGGCAATGCGCGCCGTT
>JAJFGH010000088.1 GCA_021776275.1 Alphaproteobacteria bacterium
GTGATCGGCGTTGAGGATATCCTCGGCTAGACTGATGTTCTTCTTGACCTTGGAGCGCTTTTTCCAGGGAATACCGAGCATCCAGTCCAGGTAGTTGCGAACCACCGTCGCCTCGGCCGACATCGGGCTCATCGTCCGTAGTTTTTTCAACTCGGACATGGTCTTTTCGTTGGCTTCCTTGCTGAATTTCGTTTTGCGGAGCCGATCTTCGAGCTCGCCGATTTCGTCGCGTCCGTCTTCGGATTCGCCCAGCTCTTTCTGAATCGCCTTCATCTGTTCGTTCAGATAGTACTCACGCTGCGTCTTCTCCATTTGCCGCTTCACGCGGCTGCGAATCCGTTTTTCGACCTGAAGCACGCCAATTTCGGCCTCCATCATCGTGCAGATTTTTTCCAATCGCTTCGAGATGGAAACCAGTTCGACGAGCCCCTGCTTCTCGGGGATCTTCAACACGAGATGCGAGGCAATCGTATCGGCCAATTTCGACGGGTCGTCGATTTGATTGACGGAGACAAGAACTTCCGGCGGAATCTTCTTGTTGAGCTTCACATATTGCTCGAACTGGGAGATCACCGTACGGCTGAGGGCTTCCACCTCTTCCGTCTCGCCGGCTTCGTCCGGGATTTCTTCCGCATAAGCCTGAAAATAGGGTTCCGCCTGGGTATGCTTGAGAATGCGCGCGCGGCGCGACCCTTCGACGAGCACCTTGACGGTGCCGTCGGGCAATTTCAACAACTGCAACGCCGTCCCGATCGTACCGACCGTATAGATGTCCTCGGCCGCCGGATCGTCCTTGCCGGCGTCCTTCTGGGTAACGAGCAGGATCTGCTTGTCCCCCTTCATCACCTCTTCCAGGGCACGCACGGACCGGTCCCGCCCAACGAAAAGCGGCACGATCATGTGTGGAAACACAACGATGTCGCGTAGTGGGAGAATCGGATAAAGGACGCCTTCGTTCAATTTGGTCATATTTATACCTATGGCGTTGCTGGCCGATGCTTATATGGCATCGGCCTAACCCGTTTTCGAGCCTTTTTTGGGAAGTTCGCCCGAGGCCAGACTTGGCCTTAAGCGCTCGTCTCGACGTCCGTCCGCCGGTCCGCGTAGATATAGAGAGGCTTGGCCCGGCCTTCGACGACTTCCCGGTTGATGACAACTTCCTCGACCCCATCCAAGCCCGGAAGCTCGAACATTGTATCCAGTAAGTTCGCCTCCAGGATCGAGCGTAATCCCCGCGCACCCGTTTTGCGCAGGATCGCCCGCTCGGCAATCGCCTGAAGGGCATCCTCCGTGAAGGTAAGCTGGACGTTTTCCATATCGAACAGCCGCTCATATTGTTTGATGAGGGCGTTCTTCGGTGTCGTCAAAATTTCCACCAGCGCCTTTTCGTCCAGATCTTCCAGCGTTGCGATGACCGGAAGCCGGCCAATGAACTCTGGGATCAGGCCAAATTGCAGCAGATCCTCCGGCTCGACGTCGTGCAGGATTTCACCCGTCTGGCGATCCTCCGGCCCCCGCACATCCGCTCCGAAACCGACGGCCGAGCCCCGCCCGCGTGACGAGATGATCCGTTCCAAGCCGGCGAAGGCACCGCCGCAAATAAACAAGATGTTCGTCGTGTCCACCTGCAGGAATTCCTGCTGCGGGTGTTTGCGACCGCCCTGGGGCGGCACAGAGGCAACCGTGCCCTCCATGATTTTCAACAACGCCTGCTGAACCCCTTCGCCGGAAACGTCCCGGGTGATGGATGGGTTGTCCGATTTGCGGGAAATCTTGTCGACCTCGTCGATATAGACGATGCCCCGCTGGGCCCGCTCCACATTGTAGTCGGCCGACTGCAACAGCTTGAGGATGATGTTTTCGACATCCTCGCCGACATAGCCCGCTTCCGTCAGGGTCGTGGCATCCGCCATGGTGAAGGGAACATCGAGGATGCGCGCCAGCGTTTGTGCAAGCAGCGTCTTCCCGCAACCCGTCGGTCCGACGAGCAGGATGTTCGATTTTGCAAGTTCCACCTCGTCCGATCGCTGCCCATGGCCAAGGCGCTTGTAGTGGTTATGAACCGCAACGGAGAGGACCCGTTTTGCGTGGGCCTGCCCGACGACATAGTCGTTGAGCACCGTATAAATGTCTTTCGGGGTTGGAACGCCGTCCTGGGATTTGACAAGCGTGCTCTTGTTCTCTTCACGGATGATATCCATGCAGAGTTCGACGCACTCGTCGCAAATAAAGACCGTTGGTCCTGCAATCAGCTTGCGGACTTCGTGCTGGCTCTTCCCACAGAACGAGCAGTAGAGCGTATTCTTTGAATCGCTACCGGCGGTTTTGCTCATACCCTAACCATATCCAGTTCAGCCAATATGTTAGCCCTAGTCTACCTTCCCCTACAATGTCAAAGTCTAGGCGGTAGAGGTAAGCAAAATGATAACGAAATTACCTTTCGCGCCCCCGAATGATTCCGGAAATAATCGCAATCCGGTTGTGGCGAAACGGGCCAGAAATTTCCTTATCCCTGAATGGGTTAGTCTTTTTCTTCCGCGAATGGGCGTTTCTTAACGACCTCGTCGATGAGGCCGAAATCCAACGCCTCTTCCGGTGAAAGGAACTTGTCGCGCTCGACGGTCGTTTCAATTTCGTCGAGGGACTTGCCCGTATGCTCCACGTAAATATTATTCAGGCGTTCGCGCAGACTTAAAATTTCCTTCGCCTGAATCTCGATATCCGTCGCCTGTCCCTGCGCACCGCCGGAAGGTTGATGAAGCATGATTCGCGAATTGGGAAGGGCATAACGCTTCTTCGCCGTGCCGGCAGCAAGCAGCAAAGACCCCATCGATGCCGCCTGTCCGATGCAGACCGTCGCCACTTCGGGCCGGATATATTGCATCGTGTCGTAGATCGCCAGGCCGGAAGTCACGATACCGCCAGGCGAATTGATATAGATAAAGATGTCTTTGCTGGGATTCTCCGATTCGAGAAACAGCAATTGCGCGCATACCAGGCTCGCGCAGGCATCGTCGATGCCGCCCGTGAGGAAGATGATCCGCTCCTTCAGCAGCCGGGAAAAAATGTCATATGCGCGCTCGCCACGGTTTGTCTGCTCGACGACCATGGGGATCAGCAGATTCATATTCGGTTCGTTTGAATCGCCCATTGATTGCATCCCGTTTCTGGGACGAGGCGGATTACCCACCCCGTCGTTCTTCCGCAGTTACTTCTTCGCTTTCGCCGCGGCTTTCTTCTTCGCCTTTGGTGCCGCTTTCTTCTTCGGTGCAGGGGACGTGGCCTTTTTGCCGCTTTTCGGCTTCGCCGCCTTCTCGTTTTTACCGACGGCCTTTTCCATGGTCGCCTGGACCTCGTTCATCAACTCATCCGGCGTGACTTTCCGGGTCGTCACCTTCGCCTTCCCAAGAAGGAACTTGACCACTTTTTCCTCAAAAAGAGGCGCGATCAACCGCTGCAGGGCATCCATGTTCTTCTGGAAATACTCGAACACCTGCGCTTCCTGACCCTGGTGATGCTGCGCTTCGTGCTGCACCGCCTCGTTGATCTCTTGCTGGCTGAGGGAAACGTCATGCTCGCGGCCGATTTCGGAAAGCAGCAGGCCCAGACGCACCCTGCGTTCGGCAACGTCGCGGTATTCCGCTCGCAGGGTCGCGTCGTCCTTGCCTTCAAATTCGTCTTCGCCCGCCTGCCCTTGCGCTTCCGCCTGTTTCTGCTGCTCGCGCCGGCCTTGAACCTGCTCCCAAATGGTCTCGAATTCCGCGTCCACAACCCCTTCCGGCAGATCGAAGGCGTGGCCGGTGGCCAGGGCATCGAGATATTCCCGCTTTTCGCGCATATGGGTGACGTTTTGGTACTCGCGCTGGAGGTTTTCCTTCATCTGCTCGCGAAGCTGGTCCAAATTTTCAAGGCCGAAGGCCTTTGCCAGCTCGTCGTCGACGGCGAACGGGATGCGCTCTTGCACCTCTTTCACGGTAACGTCGAAGGTCGCTTCCTTGCCGGCCAGATCCGGGGACGGATAGGCCTCCGGAAAGTTTACCGTGACGACTTTCTCGTCACCGGCCTTCACGCCGGCAAGCTGTTCTTCGAAACCGGGGATGAATTGGCCGCTGCCCAGCTCCAATTGCTGATTTTCGGCCGAACCGCCCTCAAAGGGCGTATCGCCCAGACGCCCAACGAAGTCGAGGATGACCAAATCGCCCTCCGCCGCCGGCCGGGGCTTGGCAAGCGGCCCGTGGCGCCGCTGACCGGCCGCCGCGTTCTCGATCGCCTTTTGGACGTCCTCCGGCTCGACCGTGGGCTCCAGCCGCTCGATCTCGATTTTCGTGAAATCCATAAATTCGATCTCAGGGATCAACTCAAGCGTGAGCGTAAACTCCAGGTCCTTTCCGTCCGGAAAGGTCGTGACGTCCACATGGGGTTGGGCGGCAGGCCGCAGGCTGCGCTCTTGCAGCAGCTTCTGCGACGTCTCCGAAATCAATTTCTGCACAATTTCCGCCAGGGTCGACTGGCCGTATTTGCCCCGCAACAAGGACAAAGGGACGTGCCCCGGCCGGAACCCCGGCAGGTTTGCGGTGGTGCCAAGCTCTTTCAGCCTGGCATCGACCTTTTCCGTCACATCGGCGGAAGGAATAACAATCTTAAATTCGCGCTTCAGACCTTCGGCCTGGGTTTCCATCACATTCATTTAAAGATTCTCGTTCATCCGGTGAGATCGTACGCCGGCTTAAAACCGGCAAGAAACTGCTAGTGGCTGGTGCGGGCGGAGGGA
>JAJFGH010000089.1 GCA_021776275.1 Alphaproteobacteria bacterium
CCATTCACCTCGTCGGCATCGGCGGCATCGGCATGAGCGGGATCGCGGAGATTTTGCACAACCTTGGCTATCGCGTGCAGGGAAGCGACCTCAGCGAAAATGCCAATGTCCGCCGTTTACGCAAACTTGGCGTCACCATTGCCGTCGGCCATGCCGGCGAAAATCTCGAGGGCGTCGAACTGGTCGTGTTGTCCTCGGCGGTCAAGGAAACCAATCCGGAAGTGGCAGCGGCCAAAGAGCGGCACATTCCGATCATGCACCGCGCCGAAATGCTGGCGGAACTGATGCATCTCAAACCGGCGATCGCCGTCGGCGGTTCCCATGGAAAAACGACGACAACCTCGTTGATCGCCACGCTTCTCGACAGCGCCGGCATGGATCCGACCGTTATCAATGGCGGCATCATCAACGCCTATGGCACGAATGCCCATCTCGGCGAGGGCGAATGGATGGTCGTCGAAGCGGATGAATCGGACGGCACCTTCATCAAGGTGCCCGCCACGATCGCCATCGTCACGAACATCGATCAGGAACATCTCGATTTCTACGGCTCCTTCGCCGAACTGAAGAACGCCTTCCTGCAATTTGTCGAGAACGTCCCCTTTTACGGGCTTGCCGTCCTTTGCATCGACGACCCAGAGGTCGCCGCCATGCTGCCGCGCATTTCGGATCGGCGATTGGTGACCTGCGGCTTAAGCCCGGAGGCGGAAATTCGCGGCGTGAACATTCGCGTCACGCCAGAGGCGACGTGTTTCGATGCCCTGCTAACGGGCCGCCACAATTCGGACAAGGCCTTCAAAGACCTGCGGCTGCCGATGCCCGGTATTCACAATGTGAAAAACGCGCTCGCCATGGTGGCCATCGCAAACGAAATGCAAATCGACGAAGCGACCCTTCGCAAGGCGCTCGCCGGGTTTCGCGGCGTGCGGCGGCGGTTCACCCATGTCGGCCGTGTCGGCGGCGTGACCGTAATCGACGATTATGGCCATCACCCCGTTGAAATTGCCGCCGTCCTCAGCGGCGCGCGCGCCATCGCGCCGGGCAAGGTGGTCGCCGTCTTTCAACCACACCGCTACAGCCGGGTGCAAAATCTTTTCGAAGATTTCTGCGGCGCCTTTGCCGACGCCGATACCGTCATCGTCTCCGATATTTACGCGGCGGGCGAAACGCCGGTGAAGGGCATCGACCGGGAGGCCATCATCCAGGGCCTGCACGCCCACGGCCAAGCGAACGCGCTTGCCCTGGAAACGCCGGAAAACTTGCCAGCACTGATCCGCGACATGACGGCCACAGGCGATTACGTCGTCTGCCTGGGCGCTGGCGACGTGACGGCCTGGGCGCAGGCGCTTCCCGAAGCGCTGGCCGAACTTTCCGGAATGCCGCTGGAGGTCGACGCATGATGGCGGCGGAAAAGAAAAACCGGACAGCTCTGCGCGACCGCCTGCCTGGAATTCGCGGGACCTATGCGGAAGATGCCGACCTCGGCGCCATGAGCTGGTTTCGCGTCGGCGGCAAAGCGGAAATCCTGTTCGAACCGGCGGACCTTGCCGATTTGGCCGCCTTCCTGAAAGGAAAACCGGCGGAAATCGCCGTCACCTTGCTGGGCTTGGGATCGAATCTTTTGGTGCGCGACGGTGGCGTCCCCGGCGTCGTCATCCGGCTTGGCCGCGGCCTGGCAGAAATCAAAGCCCAGGGCACGACGCTGATTGCCGGCGCCGGTGCGAACAGCCGCAGCGTCGCCATGGCCAGCCGCGACGCAGGCATTGCCGGCCTCGAATTTTTAAGCGGCATCCCCGGCACCCTTGGCGGCGCGCTACGCATGAACGCCGGCGCCTATGGGCGGGAAATGAGGGACGTCGTGATTGCCGCCGAAGCGCTGGATGCAGGCGGCGCACGGCACCGGCTCGATCGCAAGGCGCTTGGCTTCACCTACCGCCATAGCGCCGTCCCGCAAGACTGGATCTTCATCGAGGCCACGCTTCAGGGCGAGGCAGGCGATCCCGCCGCCATCGAAGGCCGCATCGCCGAAATTGCCAAGGCGCGGGAAGAAACGCAGCCGATACGCACGCGCACCGGCGGCAGCACCTTTGCCAACCCGCCCGGCGCGAAAGCCTGGGAGTTGATCGCAGACGCCGGTTGCCGCGGCCTTACCATCGGCGGCGCGGCGGTTTCTGAGAAACACTGCAATTTTCTCATCAACACCGGCACGGCAACGGCCGCCGATCTTGAAGCCCTTGGCGAAGAAATTCGCCGCCGCGTCTTCGCGAAAAGCGGCGTTCGGCTGGAATGGGAAATCCGCCGCATCGGCGTTGCGGCATGCGCACGGCCACAGGCAAATCCGGAGGGCACGGCATGACGAAACGCGTCGCCGTCTTGATGGGTGGCTGGTCCGCCGAACGGGAAGTTTCGCTTTCAAGCGGCCGCGCCGTCGCCGCGGCGCTTGCCCAAAGCGGGCATCGCGTTTGCACGATCGACGTCACCCGCGATATCCGCGCCCTGCTCGACCAGCTCGATCCAAAGCCGGATGCCGTTTTCAACGCGCTGCATGGCCGCTTTGGCGAGGATGGCTGCGTTCAGGGCCTACTCGAAATGCTTGGCCTTCCCTATACGCATTCCGGCGTGCTGGCCTCGGCCATCGCCATGGACAAGCCAACGACACGGCGCCTATTCGCCGAAGCCGGCATCCCCCACCCCGAAGGCGGCATCTTTAACAGCAAAGCGGCGCTGTCGGCCCACCCGATGACGCCACCCTATGTGCTGAAACCTTTGAACGAAGGCTCCAGCGTCGGCGTCCGCCTGGTGCTGAACCAGGAGGACGCGCCCGGCCTCGGCGAGGACTGGCCCTTCGGAGAACAGGTGCTGGTCGAACGCTACATCCCCGGCCATGAAATTTGCGTCGCCGTCATGGGAGATCGCGCCCTCGGCGCGATCGAAATTTGCCCAAGGGAAGGCTTCTACGACTACGCGGCGAAATACACGGAAGGCCGCGCCGAACACAAGATGCCGGCACCGATTGCGCCGCAAGCCTACGCGCAAGCCTTGGAGCTGGGCTTGAAGGCCCACCGCGCCCTTGGTTGCCGGGGCGTCACCCGGACGGATTTGCGCTACGACGCAAACGTCGGCGAGCCTGGAAATTTTTATGCCCTCGAAGTGAACACCCAACCCGGAATGACACCGCTTTCCCTGGTGCCAGAGATCGCCGCCCATGCCGGCATTGCGTTTCCGGAACTCGTCGCCTGGATGGTGGAGAACGCGCAATGCGAAAGCTGATCGCCAAATTCATGCCGAAGAAGAAGAAAAAGAAAGCGGCAACGCGCAAACGCCGCCGGACGTGGCTGCCCGGCTACCAGCCTATGCGCGGCACCTTCCTTGCCATTGCAATTCTTGGTGGGTTTCTTGGGCTCGGTTGGGCCTGGTGGTCCGGATGGGCGACGGAGACGCGCACGGCCCTTCTCGACTGGGCCGTGGAGAAAAGCGTCGCGAACGGCCTGGTCATCCGCGAGATCGAGATCGAAGGCCATGGCGAGACGCAAAAGCAGGCCATTCTCGATGCCCTCGGCGTCGCCTCCGGTGATCCAATCCTGGCCTTCGACCCGGCGCAGGCGAAAGCCGGCCTTGAAGCGCGGCCATGGGTGCAGCGCGCCGCGGTTGAACGGCATTTGCCGGACCGCCTCCGCCTGCATTTGACCGAACGCCGCCCATTGGCGCTTTGGCAGAAGGAAGGCAAGCTTTCGCTGATCGACGCGAACGGCGCCGTCATTCAACGTGGCAAGCTTTCGCGCTTCCACACACTTCCCATCGTGATTGGCGAAACGGCGCCGAAGAAGGCGCACGCGTTGTTTGCAACGCTTGCACGCGAATCGGCGCTTGCCGCCCGGATCGCCACTGCAACGCTGATCGGCAAGCGGCGCTGGAATTTGCGGCTGAAAAACGGGGTCGAGATTTATCTCCCGGAAGAAGGTCTCGCCACCGCCTGGGCAACCCTTGCGGAATACGACCGCCTCGAAGGGATTACGCAACAAAAAGTGGCGGCCGTTGACCTGCGATTGGAAGGACGGCTTGTCCTTCGCGTCGCTCCGAAAAAAGCAAAATCGGGCCGCCGGTCCGGACAAGAGACATAAAGGCAAAGCCATGGCACTTGCAAAAACACGAAACGGTCTGATTACGGCGCTGGATATCGGCACAACGAAAATTTGCTGCTTCATTGCCGAGCGGGTTGACGACGGCACCTTGAACGTCACCGGCATCGGCCACCAATTGTCGAAGGGGCTTCGCGCCGGCGCCATTACGAACATGGAGGCCGCCGAACAGGCAATCCTAGCCGCCGTCACATCCGCGGAGGCGATGACGGGCGAGACAATCCGCGAAGTGATCGTCAATCTTTCCGGCGGTGCGCCCGGTTCGAAGCTCGTGGATATCGAAGTGCCGCTTACCCGGGATGAAATCGATGAGGACGATATCCGCCGGGCGATCACGGACGGCTTCCCCTATGACCTTCCCGAGGAACGCGCCCTCATTCACACGATCCCGACCGGCTATCGCATCGACGGCAGCAATGGCATCGACGACCCGCGCGGCATGTTCGGCCATCGTCTTGGCGTAAAGATCAACCTGATTACCGCCATGGAAAGCGCCGTGCGCAACCTTTCGGTTTGCGTCGAACGTTGCCATCTCGACATTCAAACAATCGTTGAATCGGCCTTTGCCGCCGCTCTTTCCACGCTGGTCGACGACGAAATGAAACTCGGCGTCACGTTGATCGACATCGGTGGCGGCACTACATCGATCGCCGTTTTCAGGGAAGGCAATGTCTGTTACACGGACAGCATCCCCATCGGCGGTCAGCACGTAACAAACGACATCGCGCGCGGGCTTTCCACGCCGATTGTCCACGCCGAACGGATGAAGACGCTTTACGGAAGCGCGCTGCCCTCCCAGACGGACGACCGCGAATTGATCGACGTGCCTTCCGTCGGCGAGGATGAACGCTCCCAGGCAAATCACGTCCCGCGCTCGATGCTGACGGGGATCATCAAGCCCCGGATGGAGGAAATCTTCGAGCTGGTTCGCAACCGCATGGAGGCAAGCGGCTTCGACCGCCTTGCAGGCCGGCGCGTCGTTCTTACCGGCGGCGCCAGCCAGCTTCAGGGAACGCGCGAACTTGCGGCCAGCGTCCTTGGAAAACAGGTGCGCCTGGGCCGGCCGATCCGCATCCGCGGCCTAGCGGAAGCGACCGGCGGCCCCGCCTTCGCCACCTGCGCCGGATTGTTGAGCTACGCCCTTCGCACCCCGCCCGACTGGTCCGGCAAGGCCAGCACACCTCCCTCGCGGCCAAACGGCCGTTCGGGCCGTATCGGGCAATGGCTACGTGAAAATTTCTAATCAGAGGAACGCGCTTTGAAAACGAGATTGCAGAAACCACCGTCGGCAGGGGCCGACACCTACATACCCGCGTCGGCATGGGCCGACACCTACATACCCGCGTCGGCATGGGCCGACACCTACATACCCGCGTCGGCAGGGGCCGGCGGATTGATGAAAACGGATCACTTTGGAGGCAATCATGAGCATTAATCTAACCATGCCGGAAACCTATGAATTGAAACCTCGAATCACCGTGATCGGCGTCGGTGGCGCCGGTGGCAACGCCGTAAACAACATGATTGACGCCAATCTGGAAGGCGTCGAATTCCTGGTCGTGAACACCGACGCCCAGGCGCTGGCCCATTCGAAAGCAGAACGAAAACTTCAGATGGGGATCGGCATTACCCAAGGTCTCGGCGCCGGGTCCCGACCCGAGATCGGACGTGCCGCTGCCGAAGAAGGCCTTCAGGACATCATCGACCACCTGGAAGGCAGCAACATGGTGTTCATCACCGGTGGTCTTGGCGGTGGCACCGGCACCGGCGCCTCACCGGTCATTGCCCGCGCCGCGCGTGAGAAAGGCATTCTTACCCTTGGCGTTGTAACGAAGCCCTTCGCCTTTGAAGGGACCCAACGGATGCGGATCGCTGAAATGGGGATGACGGATCTGCAGCAATATGTCGACACGTTGATCGTCATTCCCAACCAGAACCTTTTCCGAGTAGCGAACGAATCGACGACCTTTGCCGATGCGTTCCGGATGGCGGACGACGTATTGCAAGCGGGAGTGCGTGGCGTCACCGATCTCATGGTCATGCCCGGCCTGATCAATCTCGACTTTGCGGATATCCGCACCGTCATGAGCGAAATGGGCAAGGCAATGATGGGCACCGGCGAGGCGGAAGGCGAACAGCGGGGCCTGAAAGCGGCCGAAGCGGCCATCGCCAATCCGCTGCTCGACGATGTGACGATGAAGGGCGCGCGCGGCGTGCTCATCAACATCACCGGCGGCCTCGACATGACGTTGTTCGAAGTTGACGAGGCGGCAAACCGGATCCGCGAAGAAGTCGACCCGGAAGCGAATATCATCTTCGGTTCCACCTTCGAAGAAGCCCTCGAAGGCCGCATGCGGGTTTCCGTCGTGGCAACGGGGATCGACCTGGATGCGCAGGCCGCGCCGAAACCAACGCGGATCAGCCTCGTTTCCGATCATGGCCGGCCGATCACCGGAGAGATCGGCACAGCCAGCAGCGGTGGTGCCACCGCAAATGCGCAAGCCACGCCCGAGATGGGCCTGATTGGCGAACCGTTTGTCCAAGCCATGGCGGACCCGGAACCCGCCCCAGGGGTCGAGACGGCCATGGCGGCGCAGACAAATGAGCCGCCCTTTATTGCCCCGCGGCCCATGGAATCGAAGCCGCAACCCCCCCTGGCCGGAGAGCCCGATCCCTTTGCCGCAGCGGCCATGACGAATGGCGGTCGCAAATCGACAACGGATACGCGCCCAAGCCTTTTTGAGCGGATGACGGGCACGGGCCGTGCCCGCAGCCGCGAGCAAGCCGAAATGCCGACGCCGACGCCGACGCCAAGCATGGCACCTGCGGCACCGGCGCCTGCTACCCAGGCACCTATCAACACCCAGCCGACGCCGGAAAGGGTGGCAATCCCAACCCCGGCACCGGCGCCTGCCCCCGCCCCGATGCCGGAAAGGGCAACCATCCTAACGCCAGCGCCTGCCCCGGCCCCGATGCCGGAAAGGGCCGCCACGCCGGCGCCAACGCCGGCACCCATGGCCACACCCCCGACGCCGGAAAGGGCGGAAGCACCTGCGCCAACGCCGGAGCCTGAGCCTGAGATGGAGATCGCCGCCACTGGCTCGGCAGAACCGGTCGAACGCAAAGAAGAGGACCTTCTCGAGATCCCGGCTTTTCTGCGGCGGCAGGCGAATTAGGAGGCAGGATGAAGCGTAACATTTTGTAACAAAACGTGATTTGAATGCCCGGGGGGTTTGTTGGTACACCCCCCGGAGCATTCGAATTTTGGTTAATCCCTCTTGAGAGAGCCTTTCCATCTTGTCTATTTCCCAAAAAACCCTGCGTAGCGAAATTTCCTGTTCCGGAATCGGCCTGCACAGCGGCGCCCATGTCACCATGACGATGCGCCCAGCCGCGCCGGATACCGGTATTGTTTTTCGCCGCACGGACATTGTCGGCGGCGGCGTTGAGCTTCCGGCACGTTGGGACCTCGTTACCGACACGATGTTGGGCACAACCATCGGCAATGCGGATGGCGTCCGGGTTGCCACCATCGAACATTTGATGTCCGCCCTTTACGGTTGCGAAATTGACAACGCGGTTATCGAAATTTCCGGTCCCGAAGTGCCGGTGATGGACGGCAGCGCCGCCCCCTTCGTATTCTTGATCGAATGTGCCGGCGTGCAGGCGCAAGACGCCCCCCGGATGGCGCTCGAAGTTACAAAGCCTGTTCACATCCATGACGGCGATCGCAGCGCCTCGTTACTTCCGGCGCCGGTCTTTTCCGTCGAATATGAAATTCATTTCGAAAGCGAAGCCATCTCTCGGCAAAGCTGCCTTTTCCATCTGGTCAACGGCACCTTTAAAACGGATATCTGCCGCGCCCGGACGTTCGGCTTCGAGCGCGACGTCAACAAGCTCCGCGAAGCGGGCCTGGCCCTCGGCGGATCGTTGAAAAACGCCGTTGTCGTCGGCATGGGCGGCGACAAGGTGCTGAACGAGGAAGGCCTGCGTTACGAGGACGAATTCGTCCGTCACAAGGCCCTGGACTGCATCGGCGATCTTTACCTGGCCGGCGCACCGATCCGCGGTCTTTACCGTGGCCTTTATGCCGGGCATGCCCTCAACAACCAGCTGCTTCGCAAGCTGTTTGCCGAGAAAGATGCGTTCCGCCTTGTCCCGGCGGAAGAAGCCCCCCACGGGGCCTGGGACGTGCCGCCGTTGAGCGTCGCCGAAGCCTAAAGCCTACTGGCCTTTTTCTGCCCTCCCCCTCTCGCGTTTCCGCCGCCGTCTCTGGCGGCGTTTTGCTGTTCGCGCCGCTTCCAGCACCCCTCTCAAGCCCCTAGGAATTGGCCCTCGACGTGATATATTCGGGGCATCAAGGAGTGGCCGGTCGCTGCGCACGCTCCAGGAGTTTGATGACGCCCCCGATGATGCCAACCCGATTTCAGCCCCTCCGACAGTTCTTCGTAGCTTTCGGAGCGATTTTCGCACTCGCTGCCTGTGCCTCCGACGACGGGGACACGGGTACGTATATTGGCGAGGAGGCCATCTTTATCGATCGGCCAGCAGCCGAACTCTACAACCGGGCGATGGACACCCTTCTCGATGGCGATGTGAAGGCGGCCGTCGAAGACTTCAACCAAGTCGAGCGGCAGCACCCCTATTCCGTTTGGGCAACGAAGGCCCAATTGATGTCCGCCTACAGCTATTATCTGCGCAACGCCTATGACGAAGCGATCATCAGCCTCGACCGCTTCATCCATTTGCACCCCGGCCACCCGGACACGCCTTATGCCTATTATTTAAAGGCGCTCAGCTATTACGAGCGGATCTCCGACGTCAGCCGCGATCAACAAATGACCGAAGAAGCCGCCAAGGCGTTTCGGACGCTTGTGCGCCGTTTTCCGGAAAGCAAGTATTCTCGCGACGCGCGCCTCAAAATCGAATTCACCCACAACCACCTCGCCGGCAAGGAGATGGACATCGGCCGCTATTATTTAAAGCGTGGCAATTACCTTGCGGCCATCAAGCGCTTTCGCAACGTGGTCGAAAACTATCAAGACACCAACCAGGCGCCCGAGGCGCTGCACCGCTTGACGGAATCTTATATTGCTCTCGGCCTCATCAGCGAGGCACGCAAATCGGCCGCCGTGCTGGGTTATAATTTCCCCGGCAGCCAGTGGTACCAGGACAGTTACGACCTGTTCACGAAGAGGAGACTTCAGCCCATGGTGGCGGCAAAGCCTTCTTCCAGCGAATCTAGCAAATAGGGTGCCGGAGCACCTATGCTTGCCGGTCTTTCCATCCGGGACTTCGTCTTAATCGACCAGCTGGACCTGCGTTTTCATAAGGGCCTTGGCGTTCTTACCGGCGAGACCGGTGCCGGAAAATCCATCATGCTTGGCGCGCTTGGACTTTCCCTTGGGGGGCGGGCGTCGCCGACACTGTTGCGGCCCGGCGCCAAACAGGGAAGCGTCACCGCGGAATTCACGTTGCGCCCGGACGACCCGGCGCGCGCCGCCCTTGCCGAAGCCGGGCTCCCCGATGGGGGCGACCAGATGGTCCTGCGGCGGGTTTTCTCAGCCGACGGCAAAAGCCGCGCCTTCGTCAACGACACGCCGGTAAGCGTTTCCCTTCTTCAGACGCTTGGCGAAAATCTATTGGAAATTCAGGGACAATTTGAAAACCGGGGCCTTCTTAACCCGGCAACCCACCGCGAAGCGCTCGATTCATTTGGCGATTATGGCGGCAAGCTGGACGCAACCGCCGCCGCCTTCAAGGCCTGGAAGCAAGCGGAGCTTGAGCTGGCGGAAACCCAGCGGACAAATCGGGAAACGGCCGCCGAAGAGGCGGCCCTGCGCCACGATCTGGAGGCCCTTGATACCCTGGACCCCCACGCCGACGAGGAAGCAGCGCTCAGCGACACGCGCGAATGGTTGCGCCACGGCGAACAGCTGGCCGATGCCCTGCAGCAGGCCAAGACGGCACTGGCCGGGGAAATCCCCATCGAAGACGCTCTTGGCCGTGCCCGGAAAAGCCTGGAACGCCAGACGGCAGCCGCCAAAGGCACGTTCGACCCCATTCTGGCCAGCCTTGTCAGCGCAGGCCTTGAAATTGCCGAGGCGGAAAGCGCCATCGCCCGCCTTGGAGAAACACTGGAGGCAGATCCGCGCCGCCTTGAGGAAGCGGAAGAACGCCTGTTCGCTTTGCGCGCCGCTGCCCGCAAACATGGCGTCGCCATCGACGCATTGCCCGATTTTCGCGACGCCCTAAAGGCAAAACTCCAGAACCTCGAAGCGGCGACGGAGAATTTGCGCAAATATGAAATCCGGGTTGCCGAACTGCGTGACGCATATCTGCAAAAGGCGGACGATTTGCGAAAAGCGCGCATTCAGGCAGCAAAACGCCTCGATAAAGCGATCACCAAGGAACTTGCGCCCATCAAACTTGAAAAAGCCGTGTTCCGAACGACGCTTGCTCCCTTGGAGGAGACGCGTTTTGCCGAACATGGCACCGACCGCATTGCCTTCGAAGGCGCCATGAATCCGGGGGCGCGCTTAAGCCCCCTTGCGAAGGTTGCCTCAGGCGGCGAGCTTTCCAGGCTGATGCTGGCCTTAAAAGTCGTGCTGTCACGGGCAAACCCGGTGCCAACGCTAATCTTCGACGAGGTTGACAGCGGCATCGGCGGGGCCGTCGCCTCGGCGGTGGGCGAAAGGCTGGCGCGGCTGGGAAACGATCTGCAAGTCCTTGTCGTAACCCATTCGCCCCAGGTGGCCGCCATCGGCGCACATCATTGGCGCGTGGCAAAATCGGAATCCGGCACGGGCGCCGTGACGGACGTGCAGGAACTTTCCGAAACGGACCGCCGGGAAGAGATCGCCCGCATGCTGGCCGGCGCCCAGGTAACGGACGAGGCCCGCGCCGCCGCCGATCAATTGCTGCGAACGCGCAAATCATGACCCCCGCCCCAGAGAAAAAAACCGTTCCCGAGCTGACCGAGGCCGAAGCGGCAGCGGAGCTGGCCCGGCTGGCGGGCGAAATCGCATTCCACGATGCCGCCTATTATCAAGACGCGGCCCCGGCGGTTTCGGACGCCGCTTACGATGCGCTTCGCCTTCGAAACGCGGCCATCGAGGCGCGTTTTCCCGCCCTTGTCCGTTCCGACAGCCCGTCGCACCGCATCGGCGCCGCACCGGCCGCTGGCTTTCGCAAAGTCGCCCATTCCACACCGATGCTTTCCCTTGAGAATGCTTTCGGGGCAGCCGACGTCGCCGATTTTTTCGGCCGCGTCCGGCGTTTCTTAGGGCTTGCCCAGGACGCCGCGGTCGAGGTGACGGCCGAGCCAAAAATCGACGGTCTTTCCGCCGCCATTTCTTACGAAGGGGGCAAATTTTCCCTTGGTGCAACCCGCGGCGACGGCACCACCGGCGAAGACGTCACCGAAAATTTGCGCCAGATCGACGACATCCCCAAGGCGCTGAAAGGAAAGAATTTCCCGGACAAGCTGGAGGTTCGGGGCGAGGTGTACATGGCGCGCACGGATTTTCTCGAGCTAAACGCCGCGCGCGAGGCGGCCGGCGAGGCCCCCTTCGCCAACCCGCGCAACGCCGCCGCCGGCTCGCTGCGGCAATTGGACCCGGCCATTACGGCAACGCGCAACCTTCGCTTCTTCGCCTATGGCTGGAGCCAGACCAGCGCGCCGCTCGGCAAAACCCAATCGGCAGCCATGGCGCAGCTTGAAAAATTTGGTTTAACCGTCAATGCAGAAGCGCTGCTTTGCAAAAGCATGAAGGCGGCCGAAGCCTATTACGAAAAAATTCAAGAAAAGCGCGCCGAGCTTCCCTACGACATCGACGGCATCGTCTTAAAAGTGAACCGGCTCGACTGGCAAGAACGGCTAGGCAGCGTCAGCCGGGCGCCGCGCTGGGCCATCGCCCGAAAATTTCCGGCCGAGCAGGCAGAAACCCTGCTGAAAGACATCCGTATCCAGGTGGGCCGGACAGGCGCGCTTACGCCCGTCGCCGAATTGGAGCCAATCACCGTTGGCGGTGTCGTCGTCAGCCGGGCGACGCTTCACAACAAGGATGAGATTGCGCGCAAGGGCGTGCGCATCGGCGATCGCGTCATCGTCCAGCGGGCCGGCGATGTCATCCCCCAGATCGTTCGCGCCCTCAAGGAAAAGCGGCCCAAAGGCACGAAGGAATATGTTTTTCCCGAGACGTGCCCCGTCTGCGGCAGCCTTGCCATTCGCGAGGAAGGCGAAGTCGTCCATCGGTGTACCGGCGGATTGATTTGCCCGGCGCAAATTCTGGAACGGCTTCGTCATTTCGTTTCCCGCGACGCCTTTGATATCGACGGCCTAGGCAAAAAACAGGTGGCGTTTCTTTGGGAAACGAAACGCATCCAAAGCCCGGCCGATATCTTCCGGCTGGAAGCAAACGAACAACTATCCAAAACACCGCTGGCGGAATGCGAAGGATGGGGCGCGCTTTCCACCAAAAATCTTTTTCAGGCGATCGCGGCGCGAAAGCGCATCTCCCTCGAGCGCTTCATCTACGCCCTTGGCATCCGTCAGGTTGGCCAGGCGACGGCGCGGCTCCTGGCGCAGCATTACACCCGCCTTGAAAATTGGCGGGAGGCAATGGCCGCAGCGGAGGACCATGTCAGCGCGGCCTATCAAAAACTTCTCAACATCGACGGCATCGGCCCAAGCGTCGCCGACGACATCCTCGGTTTCTTTGCCGAACCGCAAAATAAAGACGCCCTGGACGCTCTTGCCGATGAAGTCACGGTGCAGCCTTTCGAAGCCCCGGAGGCCATGTCGGAAATCACCGGCAAGACGGTGGTTTTTACTGGCAATCTCGAAACAATGACCCGCGCCGAGGCGAAGGCCCGGGCAGAAGCCCTGGGCGCGAAAGTCGCGGGCTCGGTTTCCGCGAAGACGGATTTTGTCATTGTCGGCGCCACGGCCGGCTCGAAGCTTGCCAAGGCAAGGGAATTGGGCGTCACGATCCTCGACGAGGCGGCATGGCGGACGCTCGCCGGGCGCTAGAAT
>JAJFGH010000090.1 GCA_021776275.1 Alphaproteobacteria bacterium
TGCGGGCGTAGCTCAGGGGTAGAGCGCAACCTTGCCAAGGTTGAAGTCGTGAGTTCGAATCTCATCGCCCGCTCCATTTCTTAAAGACAAGAAAAAACGCCGAAGCCTGCGGCGTTGCGCAACGCGCCCCTTGCGGAAGGGCGCGGAATAGCTATGTTGCAGGCCCACCACCACCTATCGCCACCTTAAGAGCGGGGCCGCTGGCCTCGAAGCCATCATGCAATTGCGCAACATCGCCATTATCGCCCATGTCGACCATGGCAAGACGACCCTGGTCGATTGCCTGCTGAAGCAATCGGGCGCCTTTCGCGAGGGCCAGCAGGTTGCCGAGCGCGCCATGGATTCGGGCGACATCGAGCGCGAACGCGGCATCACCATCCTTGCCAAATGCACCTCCGTGCAATGGAAGGAAAGCCGCATCAACATTGTCGACACGCCGGGCCATGCCGATTTCGGCGGCGAGGTCGAGCGCATCCTCGACATGGTGGACGGCGTGCTGGTCCTGGTGGACGCGGCCGAAGGGCCGATGCCGCAAACGAAATTCGTCCTTGGCAAGGCGCTGGCCCTGGGGCTGCGCCCCATCGTCGTCGTCAACAAGGCCGACCGTCCCGACGCCCGCCCGTTCGAAGTGCAGAACGAAATGTTCGATCTGATGGCCGCCCTTGGCGCCGAGGAAGCGCAGCTTGATTTCCCCACCCTATTCGCCTCGGCAAAACAGGGCTGGGCGGCGGAAGCGCCGGACGGCCCCCATGAGAACATGGACCTATTGTTCGATTTGATCTTGCACCACGTGCCCGCGCCCGAGGCCCAGCCGCAAGCGCCGTTCCGCATGCTGGCGACGACGCTGGAATATGACAATTACCTTGGCCGGGTGCTGACCGGGCGCATCCATTCCGGCATCTGCCGCGTCAATCAAACGGTGAAGGCCTTAAGGCCGGACGGCACCCAGGCGGACGATGGGCGCATCGTGCAGCTGCTGGCCTTTCGCGGGCTGGAGCGGGTGCCCGTAACGGAAGCAGCGGCGGGCGACATCGTCGCCATCGCCGGTCTGAAAGAGGCGTCCGTCGCCGACACCATCTGCGAGCCCCAGGAAAACGAAGCCCTGGCTGCCCAGCCGGTCGATCCACCGACCCTGGCGATGACGTTCTCGGTCAACGATTCGCCCCTGGCCGGCCGCGACGGCGACAAGGTGACAAGCCGCCTGATCAAAGCCCGCCTCGCCCGCGAGAGCGAAGGCAACGTCGCCATCCGCGTGCGCGAAACCGGCGCGGCCGGCGAGTTCGAAGTGGCCGGGCGCGGCGAGCTGCAAATCGCGGTGCTGATCGAAATGATGCGGCGCGAAGGCTTCGAGCTTTCCGTCAGCCGCCCGCGCGTGCTTTTCAAAACCGACCCGGAAACCGGCCAGCGGCTGGAGCCGATCGAGCAGGTGGTCGTCGACGTGGACGAGGAATATGCCGGCGCGGTAATGGAAAAGCTGGGCCAGCGCCGCGGCGAATTGACCGACATGCGCACGACGGGCGGCGCGAAACAGCGCCTGACCTTCCTTGCGCCCACCCGCGCCCTGATCGGCTACCATTCCGAATTCCTGACCGATACGCGCGGCACCGGCATTCTCAACCGCCTGTTCCACGGCCACGCGCCGTTCAAGGGCGAGATCAAAAGCCGCAAATCGGGCGCGCTGATTTCGACGGGCATGGGCGAGACGGTTGCTTATGCGCTCTGGAATCTGGAGGAGCGCGGCAAGCTGTTCGTCGATCCGGGAGAGGCGACCTACCCCGGCATGATCATCGGCGAGCATACGCGCAGCAACAATCTCGAGGTCAACCCGCTGAAGGCCAAGCAGCTCACCAACATTCGCACCCATTCCAAGGACGAGGCCGTTGTGCTGACGCCACCGGTGCAAATGTCGCTGGAAGAGGCCATCGCCTATATCGGCGATGACGAATTGGTGGAAATTACGCCGTCCTGTTTCCGCCTGCGCAAGCGCCTGCTCGATCCCAACGACCGCAAGCGCGCCGCCCGCAAAGAGGCTGCCGTCTAACCCAGCCGAAAAGCCGCGCCGCTCTTCGGGCTCGAAAAAGCGGCCATCTTTTTGCATACTCTTTTGTTGAAGCGGGCGCAGGCAAGCCCGTCCATCAAAGAGGGGGGAAGGCCGGATGATTTCCCATGGGAAGCTCGCCGCCATCATCGAAGCGTTTGCCGATTTCACCATTCGCCATCGACTTGCCGTGGTGCTTCTCCTGGCTCTCGCCACGCTTTTTCTGGCGGCAACCGCGTTCCGGGAAACCCGGATCGCCACCGTCTTTACGGACATGCTTCCCCATGGCCACCCTTACGTCCAGGTAAACGAAAAATATAAAGAGTCCTTCGGCGGCTCGAACATGGTCACGGTCATGTTCGAACCGACGGAAGGCGATATTTTTCAGGCACCCTTTCTTGAAAAAGTCGCCGCCCTGCAGCTGGATTTCCGCCAGCTGGACGCCATCAACCATTTTCAAATCGTTTCCATCGCCGCGCGCAAATTGAAGAGGGTGCGCGCCGGCTTGTTCGGCGTCGAGGCCTTGCCGTTGATGCGCCACGTGCCGCGCAGCGCGGGCGAGATGAAGGAATTGCGCGACGCCGTGCTTGCCAGCAAGCAGGTCTATGGCACCTATGTTTCGCGCGATTTGCGTTCGACCCTGATGACGATCGACTTTATTGACCGCAATCTCGATTACGGCACGGCCTTTCGTCAGATCAACGACATTCTCGATCCTTACCGCGACGAAAGCGTCAAGATTCGCGTGATCGGCGAACCCATTCTTTACGGATGGGTCCAGCATTACCTTCAGGAAACCGCGACGATTTTTATGCTGACCTGCGCCGGACTCTTGGCGTTGCTGTTTCTCATCATGCGCAGTTGGCGCGGCACCTTCCTGCCATTGTTGTCCGGCGCCGTCAGCGGATTTTGGGCGATGGGCGTGGCGGCGTTGCTGGGATTCAATTTCGATCCCCTGGTAATCGTCATTGCGTTTTTAATTACGGCGCGGGCGATTTCCCATTCCGTTCAACTGGTTACGCGATTCGACGACAATTTGGCGGCGGGCTATACGGACAACAAAAAGGCGGCCCGGGACAGCATGGTCAATCTGTTCCGCCCCGGCATGCTGGGCGTGATCGCCGATGCGGGCGCCATGCTGGTCGTTGCGCTGACGCCGATCCCGCTTTTGCAAAAGGTCGCGATCATCGGCACGGTGTGGGTCGGCAGCATCGCCATCAGCGCGGTGGTTCTGACGCCGGTCTTGCTGAGCTGGTCGAAAAATCCGAAACGGATGGCGCACCCGCTCAACATCCAGCCGGCGCTGCACCGCATCCTGAACCTTTGCGTTGCCGCCGTCACCGGCGTCTGGCGCAAACGCATCCTGGCGGGGGCCGCCGCCCTGTTCCTGATCGCCGGCGTGTTTTCGCTGCAATTGACGGTCGGCGACGCCAATCCGGGCTCGCCCATTCTTTGGCAAACGTCTCCCTACAACCAGGATGCGGCGGTAATCAACACAACCTACCGCGGATCGGACCGGATGTTTCTGGTGGTGCGCGGACCCCGGGACAGCCTGAAATCACCCAAGATCCTTTCCAACATGGGTGGCCTTCAGCGTTACATGGAAGCGCAGCCGGAAGTGGGTGGGTCGGTTTCCCTCGCCGACATCGTTTCCGTCATCAACAGGAATTTGCACGAAGGCAATCCCCGCTATGGGGAGCTGGCGCCAAAATGGGAAGACAATGGCGAATATCTTTTCCATTACCTTTCCGGTTCGGAGCCTGGCGATCAGGAGCAATATGCGAACATCGAATACAGCGAAGGTTCGGTGGTTTTGTTTTTCCGGGATCACAAGGGCGACACCATTCGCACCGGGATCGAACGCGCCCGCGAATACATTCGAACGCACCCCCTCGAACTGGAAGAAGAGCTTCGGCCGGTCGTTGCGGAGGGCGCCATTCTTCATGACACCGGTACGGGCGGCAGCGGTGCCAACGCGCCGGAATACCAATTGGCCGGCGGATTGATCGGCGTGCTCGGCGCCGTGAACGAGGTGATCCTGCGGGGCCAGATGGAAGCCATCGCCCTGGCGCTGCTGTGGCTGTTTTTCTGTTGTGTGATGGTTTACCGGAACATGGCGTCGGGTCTTTTCTTCATGGTGCCGGTCGCGCTTTCAAACGTGGTGACGTTCAGCTACATGACGGCGAAGGGCATCGGCATGAACGTAAACACCTTGCCGGTGGTGGCCCTTGGGATTGGGCTTGGCGTGGATTACGCGTTCTACGTGGCCGACGGCATCCGCGAGGAAATGCGCGAGACGAACGATCCCATGACGGCGATCACCAAGGCGCTGCACAGCGCTGGGCGTGGCGTGCTGGTGACGGCGGGCACGCTTTCGGTCAGCATCGTGCTTTGGGCGTTTTCCTCGCTGCGCTTTCAGGCGGAGATGGGCATTTTGATGTGCGTGTGGCTGTCCGTTTCGGCGCTGGCCGCGCTCTTCTTGGTTCCGGCCATGGCTTACGTCTTCCGCCCCGCCTTCATCTTTGGCCGGGATTTTCCGCCCCGGCCATAAGGCGAAAGGGCTTAAGGAAAAAACCCTGGCGGACATTTTCCCAGTTTCTCGCCGTTTTTTCTTCGCGCAAAACCCGCCTAGTCCCTTTGGCTGCATACGACTGTCCGGCGCTACCGTAACCGCATCTTAAGGGCGGGCTGCCATGGTTTCCCCACGACGGAAGGCCGGTTTCAGGGAAGGCAGGCGGGAAGGAAGATGGGCCGCACGATTCTTAATGTGCTTTTCGCCTCCGGGCAGGCGGACGATTTGCGTTTCGCGCGCCTGCGGCAAGCGACTTATTGGTGCGTGGGCCTCGGTCTTGCCGGGAGCTACGCCCTGCTGCGCGGCGTGGAATGGCAAAGCAATATCCATATTCATACCGCCATGGAACTTCTTGCGGCGCCCCTTGCGTTCACGATCGGTGTCATAACGCTTATCCGTTTTCATACGAAAAAAAACGACAACAAATGTCTTTTCATCGGCGCAGGTTTCATCGGTGCCGCTTTTCTCGACGGGTATCATGCGGTGGTCACGTCGGAATTTTTCGCGGCCTATCTGCCGTCCGACTTGTCCTCGCTTGTTCCCTGGAGCTGGTTCGGCGCGCGTCAAATTCTGGCGGTGCTGCTTTTTTTAAGTGTGGCAGCCTGGTTCTATGAAAAAAAGGTTGTCCGCACGAAACGCTTTCGCGAACGCACGCTCTATCTGGCGGTCGCGGCGCTGACGCTGGCGAGTTTTCTGTTCTTCGCCCTGGCCCCCCTGCCCCGCGCCTATTACCCGGAATATTTTTTCCATCGGCCGCAGGAATTTCTGCCCGCCTTTTTCTTTCTGATGGCGCTTGGCGGGTATTTATGGAAAGGCGCGTGGCGGCACAACGCCTTCGAACATTGGCTCGTGCTTGCGCTGGTGATCGGGTTCGCCGGGGAGGCGCTTTTCATGGCGTCCTCCAGCCGTCTCTTCGACTGGGCATTCGATGCGGCGCATCTTCTAAAAATGGCCAGCTATCTCTGCGTGCTGATTGGCACGCTGATCAGCACGCACGCGATCTTCTGGAAGGCGGAAGAAAGAAAAACCCACCTCCGCACCATGGTCAACAGCGTCTTCGACGCGGTGATCATGATCGACGAACGCGGCGCGATACGAAGCTTCAACCGTGCCGCGGAACGCATCTTCGGCTATGACGAAAAAGACGTCGTCGGCCAGAACGTACGCATGCTGATGCCCGAGCCAAGCCGCAGCAACCATGACGGCTTTATCCGGAATTACATCCGAACCGGCGAGGCAAAAATCATCGGCATTGGCCGCGAAGTGGTGGGCCTGCGCCGTGACGGCATCGAGTTTCCAATGGATCTGGCGGTGACCGAGATGCGCCTGGATGGCCGGCGCACCTTTATCGGCCTTTGCCGCGACATCACGGCCCGCAGGCAGGCCGAGGACCGGGTAAAAACGGCCTATAAAAAGCTGGAACGCGCGCAGGAGCTGGCGCTTTACCGCGCCGAGCGCAGCGAGGCCAGGTATGAGAATTTGACCCAATATGACGCCCTCACCGGGCTCGCCAACCGTTCCCAGTTCCACATTTCCCTTGCGGACAAAATCGCCAACGCCAAGCGGACGGGTCGCTCGCTTTCCGTGCTGTTGCTGGATCTGGATCGCTTTAACGAAATCAACGACACCCTCGGCCATGCCACGGGCGATGGGTTGCTGAAGCTGGTGGCGGAACGGCTGAAAGCCAATGCCAGAGAGACGGATTTGATCGCCAGGCTTGGCGGCGACGAGTTTGCGGTTGTCGTTACCAACCAAAGCCACATTGAAAGCATCGGCACCATCGCTCAGAAAATCATCGATCTCTTTCACGCACCCTTCGAGCCGGACGGGCACCTTGTGCATACCAGCACAAGCATCGGCATCAGCAGCTTTTCCGGTGACGAGGCGACATCGGAGCAATTGTTTAAACATGCCGACATCGCGCTTTATCAGGCAAAGGCCGAAGGCCCCGGCAATTGGCACCATTACGACAAACGGCTGGACGAGCTTATCCGCAATCGCAAATGCAAAGAGCTTGAGCTTCGTCAGGCGATTGCCCAAAACGAGTTTGAAATTTATTATCAGCCGCAAATCGATCTCGAGACGCGCGCATTGATCGGCGCGGAATGCCTCATACGTTGGAATCATCCCGCGCATGGCCTGGTCATGCCGGGCGATTTTCTGCAGGTCGCGGAATTGAGCGGGCTTATCGTGCCCATCGGCGAGCTGGTCATCCGCGCCGCCTGCGAACAGAGCGTTGCCTGGCAGAAAAAAGGCCTGCCGCCGATCCGGCTTAGCATCAACGTTTCCCTGACCCAGCTTCGCCGCGGCGATCTGGAAAAGGCAGTTTCCAAAATCCTCGATGAAACCGGCGCCGATTCCAAATTTCTGGAATTCGAAGTTACGGAAGAAGTGGCATCGGAAAACAATCTGGCGCGGATCGCAAAAATTTTATGGGCCTTAAAAGAAAAAGGCATCCAGATCGCTATCGACGATTTCGGAACGGGTTATTCGTCGCTGAGCCATTTGAAGAATTTCCCCGTCGATATTTTAAAGATCGACCGGTCCTTCGTAAGCGACATGTGCGGGAACCTTCAAGACATCGCCATCGTGCGAACCATCGTCCAGCTTGGGCACAGCCTTGGTTTGCGCGTCATCGCCGAAGGCGTGGAAACGGAAGGCCAGATTGCGGCGCTGCGGCGCGAAGGCTGCGAACAGGCGCAAGGGTTCTACTTTGGCCGGCCGATACCCGCGAGCGCGTTCGCCGAAATGTTAAAGGAACGCTTGGCGTTGCGGGATACGGCGTAAGGAACGCCGTCTAACCGAACAGCCCCCAGGCCATGCGGATCGCCGTCGCCACCAGGAAAAGCGCAAAGGCGCGCCGCAGGATTTCGGGGCGAAGGGCGTGGGCCAGGCGTACCCCGAAGGGCGCCGCGAAAACGGTGCCCGTGGAAATCAGCGCAAAGGCGGGCAGGCTGATATAGCCTAGGGAATAGGCGCCCCGCGCCGGTACGTCGAGACCGGCGATGGCAAAAACGATTGCGCCCGGCACGCCGATAATCAGCCCGATCGCCGCCGCCGTACCGACGGCGCGTCCCATCGGATAGCCAAAGGCGCTTAAAAAAGGCACGCTCATCGTGCCGCCGCCGATGCCGATCATGGCCGAAAGGCCGCCAATGAGGCCGCCCGCCGCATGCAGGCCGAGGCCCGTGGGCAGGCGGTCGCGGATCTGAAACGCCGCGTTTCCGAAAAAAAGATGGGCGGCGACGAAAAGGGCAAGGGCCGCAAACGCACCGGTCAGAAGCGTTCCGTTCAGAAGTCCGCCGACGCTTGCGCCGAGGACGACACCGAAAAAGATCGAAAGCCCCCAGCGTTTTAAAAGCGCGCGGTCAACGGCGCCGCGCTGGTCATGGGCGCGGGCCGAAACGCTTGCCGTCACGAGAAAGGTTGCAAGCGACGTTGCAACCGCCTGATGCATGCGCACGGCATCGTCCATGCCGATGGCGCCGAACAGAAAATAAAGAACGGGCACGATGACAATGCCGCCGCCGACGCCAAGGAGGCCGGCGACAACGCCCGCCACCGCGCCGGTGAGAACCAGCGTTAAGGCAAGGAGGCTGAGAAGAGGAAGACTTTCCAACAGGACGGTTCCGTTCTAGGCGCGCCGGCGCGGCGGCATGCTTGCAAGCCAGATGCCGATAAAGATCGGCGGGATTCCGAAAAAATGGAATGGGTAAAGTTTTTCATCGAGTAGGAGCATCGCCAGAAACAAACCGAAGACGGGCACCAGGTTGAAAAAAACGCCGGTTCGGTTCGGCCCGATTTTGGCGACGCCGTGATGCCAGAAGAGAAAGCCGCCCACGGCGGCGAAGATGCCGACGTAAAGAATGGCGGCAATGGCCGTTTCATTCAAAATCATGATTTTGCCGCTGGCCATTTCCATGGCGTAGAACGGCAACAGCATCGGCAGCCCAAAGGCAATGACCACGGTCAGCACCGCCGCCGGATGCAGCCCTTCCGGCAACCGTTTCAGCAGCACGGAATAGAAGGCCCAGAAAAAAGTGGCGAACAGCATCACCGGATCTCCCCAGGCAAAATCCAAATCGCCAAGCACACGCAAATCGCCACGCAGCACGATGATCGAAACGCCGACGATCGTCAGCAAGACGCCCGCAGTCTGACGCGGCGTCACGCGGTCGCGGAACATCAGCCAGGCGATGATTGGAATTTGCACCGGCACGGTGGCGTTGATGAGACTGGCATTGATGGCCGTTGTCCATTGCAGGGCCGTGTAGGCGAGGGTAAGAAAACCGGCAATTCCAAGAAAGCCCAGGAGGCAAAGCAGCTTCCATTCGCGAAAAAGGATTGCGCGCTGGCGGCACAGCGCCGGCCAGGCGATGGGCAGCAAAAAAAGCAGCGCCGTCGCCCAGCGCCAGAAGGAAAGGGCGACCGGGGGCACGTGATCGACCACCGCCCGGCCGACAATCAGATTCGACGCCGAAAGGAACATCGCAACGGTCAACAGGACGTAGGGCGAGCGGAGGGAGGCCAGGGTTGCGGGCGACATATGCCTTGCTTCTTCGAAAAGAGGACCATTTCAGGGAAAGGACGCCCTTTCGTCAACCATGGGCAGCTTTTGCGCCGCGGCCCTTGACGGATTTCCCCGGCGGGCTAGCATAATCGGCGATTTTGTGCGTTTGGGGGGGAAGCCACCGAAGCGTTTCTGGATGCAGCCTTGTCCCCGCCTTTCGGCGGGGGAGGTGGCGTGCGCATTTCTTTTGAATAGAGGCAGAACGATGCAATTCGATCCGATTCTTCCAAAGTGGCGCCTTGCCGGCGAAGGCGCAAAGAAGCACTGGCCGAACAAATTGTTGACCGACTATCTCGACGAGGCCGTCGCGGCGGCTCCGGACAAGACCGCCTGGTCGAACGTCAATTCCATGACGGGAAAGCACTCGGTCCTTTCTTTTAAGGAATTGCAGACGCTTTCGGATCGCATCGCCCTTGGGCTGGTTTCCCTTGGCGTGGAAAAAAACGATGTTGTGTCGATCCAATTGCCGAATTGGTGGGAATTCGTCGCCGTGTATCTGGCGACGACGCGGATCGGTGCGGTGATCAATCCCTTGATGCCGATTTTCCGGGAACGGGAAATTTCCTACATGGTCGGTTTTGCGGAATCGAAAGTGATGATCGTGCCGCGCAATTTCCGGAAATTCGATTATCCGCAAATGATCGAGGGCCTGCGCGACGATCTTCCAAAACTTGAGCATCTTGTGGTGATCGATGGCACCGGCGCGAACGCGTTCGAAAAAGTGCTGTTGGATCCGGCGCTGGACGCAAAAATGGACAAGGCCGCCCTTTTCAAGGAGCGCCGCCCCGGCCCCGACGACATCAGCCTGCTTATGTATACGTCGGGCACGACCGGACAGCCGAAGGGCGCCATGCATACGGCGAACACCCTGGTGGCGAGTGTCAAAACCTATTGCGAAGGGCTCGATTTGACGGAGAAGGACGTTGTGCTGATGGCGTCGCCGCTGGCGCATCTTACCGGCTTTCTCTATGGGCTGATGATGCCGATCTATCTGAAGTCGAAGGGCGTGCTGCAAGATATTTGGAACGCCGAGGAATGCGCGAAGCAGGTCGAAGCCGAGGGCGTTACGTTTTCGATGGGCGCGACGCCGTTTCTTGCCGACCTTACGCACACGCCGGAAGTACAGAATTACGACGTCAAAACCTTCGATAAATTCGTCTGTGCCGGTGCGCCGATTCCCGCCGTACTGGTCAACGAAGCGACGAAGAAGCTTGGCATCCGCGTGATCTCGGCATGGGGCATGACGGAGCTGGGCGTGGCCACGGCGGTGCCGCCGGAGGCAAGCATCGAAAAATCGGCGACGACGGATGGCGCGCCGCTGGATTGTTTCGAGGTTAAAATCGTCGATCCGGAAAGCGGCCAGACGGCCCCGGTGAAAGTGCCGGGCCTGTTGAAGGCGCGTGGTCCCGGCGCGTTTGTCGGCTATCTGAAAAAGCCGGAGATGTTCGGCACCGATGACGAAGGCTGGTTCGATACCGGCGACATCGCCTACATGGATGAAGAAGGTTACATCCGCATTGCCGGCCGTTCGAAAGACATTATCATCCGCGGCGGCGAAAACGTGCCGGTGGCAGAGGTCGAACAGACCCTTTACCGCCATCCGGCCATTCAGGAGGTTGCCGTCGTGGCGATGCCGGACCCGAGGCTTGGCGAATTGGGCTGCGCCTTCGCCACCTTGAAAGAAGGGCAGAGTCTCAACCTTGCCGAGATGGTCGCGTTTCTGAATCAGCAGAAAATGGCCAAGCAATATTTGCCGGAACGGTTGGAAATTCTGAAAGAGATGCCCCATACGCCGAGCGGCAAAATTCAGAAATTCAAACTGCGCGAGATGGCGAAGGCCTTCGCGAAGGCATAAGGAAAGGAAGGCGGGGGTGGCGGCAAAGACACTCGGCGGCGAGGATTGCTGCTTTCCGGCGTTTGCAATCGACGAGGACGCGGAAGGCGATGTCTTCAAGCTTTCCAGCCATCTTCGCGCCCGCGAGGCGCTGGAGTTAAGCCTCTCGACCGAATATCCCGGCTTCAACACCTTTGTCGTCGGCGCCGACCGCAGCGGCCGCATGACGGCGACGACCGCTTTTCTGGAAGCCTTTCTGGCCGATCGGCCGCCGCCGGACGACTGGGTCTATCTGAACCATTTCCGCCGGCCGGAAGCGCCCAGGCCCTATCGCCTGCCGGCGGGGGCCGGACGGGCTTTTCGCAACCGGATGCTGGCGCTTCTGCCGCAGCTGCGCGAGGCGCTTTCCTCGGCTTTCGGTTCGGAGGAATACCAGGCCGAAATAAACCAGCGCCGCAACCGGCTGGGTCAGGAAATTTCGAAACATATCGAAGCCTTGCGGGAAGAGGCCAAGGCCGCCGGTCTTACGGTGATCCAGACGCCCCAGGGCATGGCCGTCGTCGCCTTGGACGCGGAAGGCGAACCGATGCCGATCGAGAAAATCCCGGAAGCCAAGCGCGAAGCGATGCGTCAGGCGGGCGACCACATCACCGAGGCCCTGCAAGGCATCAATCGCCAGGCGGCGCGCCTGCAAAGGGCGCTGGAAGAGGACATTCATGGGCTGAACCGCCAGGTCGCGGACAATGCCGTCGGCGGCATCCTCGACGATTTGATCGACGAATTTTCAAAATATCCGGGCCTTGCGCGCTGGCTTGTCCAGATGCGCGAGGACGTGCTCGACAACATCGATCTGTTTCGCCTGCCGCCGCCGGGCGGTCTGCCGGCAGCGGCGGAACCGCCGGAGCGGCGCTACGAGGTGAATTTGCTCGTCGACCATGGCGATTCGGAAGGCCCGACCGTGGTGCTGGAACCCTACCCCTCCTATGAGAACCTTTTCGGCCGCATCGAATACCGCCCGGCGCAGGGCGGCGTCGTCGAAACCGACTTCACGATGATCCGCGCCGGGGCGCTGCACCGGGCCAATGGCGGCGTCCTGATCCTGCGCGCCGATAGCCTGGCGCGCCAACCCTTCTCCTGGGATTTTTTGAAAGGCGCGCTTCGCGACCGGGAAATCCGGATCGAAGAATTGCATCGGATGGGGGGCTTGCCCATCGTCGGGGCGCCGAAGCCGGAGCCGATCCCCCTTTCCGTCCGCGTTATCCTTGTCGGTGCGCCGGACTGGTACCGCGTCTTTTCCAGCGATCCGGATTTGCGCACCTATTTCAAGATCAAGGCAGACATCGATTCGGACATGGACGCGACGGACGCCAATTTGGCGGTCTATGCCGGTCTCGTTCGCGACATGGCGAAAGAATTGGATGGCGTTCTTTGTGAGGACGCGGCCGTTCATTATTTGCTGGGCCTGGTTTCGCGCTGGGCCAGCGACCGGCAGAAGCTGAGCTCGCAATATGAAAACGTGAAGGACATGCTGGCGGAGGCAATCCAGCTCGACAAGGAAACCGGCAGGCAGGTCGTTACGAAAGACGACATCGTTGCCGTCGTCAACCGCCGCCGCCGCCGCAACGCCCGCGTCGAAGACCGGATGCAGGAAAACATCGCCAAGGGTGTGATGATGATTGCGACCACGGGCGAGGCGGTCGGTCAGGTGAACGCGCTTTCCGTTTTGGATCTTGGCGATCACATTTTCGGCATACCGTCGCGGATCACCGCGCGCGCTTCCGCCGGGCGGCGCGGCGTCATCAACATCGAGCGCGAGACCGAACTTGGCGGGCCCATTCAGCAAAAGGGCGCCATGGTCCTGCAGGGTTTTCTCAGCGGGCGTTTTGCACGGCGCTTTCCGCTTTCCTTCAATTGTTCGATTACGTTTGAACAGAATTACAGCGGCGTGGATGGCGACAGCGCGTCGCTGGCGGAGCTGCTTGCCATTCTCTCCGATCTTTCCGGCGTGCCCTTGCGCCAGGATTTGGCGATTACCGGTTCGGTCAACCAGCACGGCATGGCCCAGGCCATTGGCGGCGCCCATCACAAGGTCGAAGGGTTTTACCGCGCCTGCGTCGAAGCCGGCGGTCTCAGCGGTACCCAGGGCGTCGTCCTTCCGGCGGCGAACGCGGCGCATCTCGTGCTTCGCAAGGAAATTACCGAGGCGATCGCGGCGAAGAAATTTCACCTTTGGAGCGTGGAGACGCTCGACGACGCGCTCGAACTTTTTACCGGCCTGCCCGCAGGCGAACCGGACGCGGAAGGCCATTACCCGGCGGCGACGGTCTATGGGAAAGTCGTTGCCCAGCTTGAAGATTTCGATCGGGCGCTGACGCGCCGCGCCGTCGATGAAGCCCCGAACGCGACGAAAAAAGCGTGATTCGCTGACAAGCGGCCCGCGCCGATCATAGGCCCCCGTCTAGCGGGTTGCCCGAAGCGCTTGTGCAGCGCTTTGCCACGGCAACGCGGCTTACGGATTTTGCATTCTGGGCTATGCTTGGCCGCGCAAGCGGGTTTTTTCAAGGGCGGATCGTGAGAAGGCGGGGGAACGCATGATGGGAAAATTTCTGCCGCGACGGCTCGCGGCCAAAGCCTGGTGGGGGGCCGCATGTTTGGCCCTTGGCCTTCTGGTCGCCTGCCAGACCGCGCCGATCACGGGCCGCAGCCAATTCATTCTGATCCCCGAATCCAGCGATGCGGCCCTTGGCCTGGAAGCCTACAACGCGATTCTTGCCGAAAGCGAAATCTCAAACGACCCGGCGCTGAACGGACGGGTGCGCGAGGTCGGCCATCGCATCGCGGCGATTAGTCCAAACCCGGATTTCGATTGGCGGTTCACAGTTATCAAAGACGACAACCCGAACGCCTTCGCCTTGCCAGGCGGAAAAGTGGGTGTGAACACCGGCCTCTTTACAGTTGCGAAGAACGACGATCAGCTTGCCGCGGTGATGGCCCATGAGGTCGGCCACGCGGTGGCGCGCCACGGGGCCGAACGGGTCAGCCGCGCGGTGCTGGTCCAGGCCGGGCTTGCCGCCATTCTTGCCGCCTCGAAACCCAAAGAGGAAGGGCAGCCCGCCGAGGCCGAACCCAACCAGAACGCCATCTATCTGCAGGTGCTTGCGGCGGCGGCGACCCTTGCTTTCATCCTGCCCTTTTCCCGCGACCAGGAAAGCGAGGCGGACCACATCGGCATCCGTTACATGGCCGAAGCCGGGTACGATCCGCGCCAGTCGGTGGCGCTTTGGAAAAATTTCAAGGCCGCGGGCGGCAACCGCATGCCCGAATTTTTATCCACCCATCCCTTGCCGGACACGCGCATTCAGCGACTGGAGGCGCTGGCGCCGTCCATGATGCCGATTTACGAGGCCAACCGGCGCTAGCGGATCCCGCCTAGCGGGTCGCGTCTTCTTCGATTTTGGCGATGTCGCCGTCTGAAAACAAATAGGCTTTGAATTCCTTGTCGAAATCGCTGCTGGTGCGGCGCAGCCATTCGAGCCCCATGGTGGCGTGCTCGATTTCTTCGCGCATGTTGTGCAGCAAGATGGCCTTCAGGGCGGGGTCGTCGCAATCGTCGGCCCGCTGGCGGTACCAATCGACGGCCTCCAATTCCTCGATAACGGATTGGATGGCTTGATGCTGGGCGATCGTTTCGTCCCGAAGCCGCTCGCGCGGCGCATGCAGTCCCTCGCTCGACATGGCGATCTCCTTCGTTTTTTGGCGGAGGGGGTGGGATTCGAACCCACGGTACCCGCGAAGGCACAACGGTTTTCGAGACCGCCCCGATCGACCACTCTGGCACCCCTCCTGGGCGCGGCAGCCTCGCGGCGGGGGCCTTTCCCTGCACGCCCGCCGCCGCCCCTCGAAAATCGGCCAAAATGGGGGAAATCGTTGACAATTCTAGGCTGCGCGGTATATTCCCGCGGCTTCCGGCCATTTTCAGTAAGGCCACCTTTAATTCGGTTGAAGAGCGGGTTTCCTATGTATGCGATCGTCCGCACCGGCGGAAAACAATATCGGGTCTCGGCAAACGACGTGATCACCGTCGAGAAGCTGCCTGGCGAAGAAGGCGGCCTCGTCGAATTTGGCGATGTCCTTATGATTGGGGACGGCAAGGCCACGACCCTTGGCACGCCGCTTCTGGATGGCGCGCTGGTAACGGCGACGATTCTTGCCCAGGAAAAAGCCGACAAGGTGCTCGTTTTCAAGAAGAAGCGCCGCCACAATTACCGCCGGATGCATGGCCACCGTCAGGACGGCACCGTGCTTCGGATCGACGAAGTGGTGATGCCGGGGGCCACGCCGAAGCCTCGCAAGGCCACCGCGCCGAAGAAGGCATCGCCGAAGACGCCCGCGCCGAAGAAGGCAGAAAAGCCCGCGCCGAAGAAGGCAGAGACGAAGAAGGCAGAGACGAAGACGACCGCGCCGAAAAAAGCCGCGGTGAAAAAACCGGCGGCCAAGAAGGCAGAGACGAAGACGTCCGCGCCGAAGACGTCCGCGGCCAGGAAGGCCGCATCGAAGACACCCGCGCCGAAGACACCCGCGCCGAGGAAGTCGGCCGCCAGGAAACCGGCCGCGAAGAAGAAGTAAGGAGACCCGAGATGGCACATAAAAAAGCAGGCGGCAGTTCGCGCAATGGCCGCGATTCGGCGGGGCGCCGTTTGGGCGTCAAGCGCTATGGCGGCCAGGCCGTTGTCCCCGGCAACATTCTTATTCGCCAGCGCGGCACGAAGGTGCATCCCGGCACGAATGTCGGCATGGGCAAGGACCACACGATCTTCGCCACCAGCGAGGGGCGCGTGCGCTTTCATGGCACGGGCGGCCGCACCTATGTTTCCGTGGAGCCGCTTGGCTAGGCTTTTCCCGCGGGATGTGTACGACCGGGGGGAATGGATTACCATTCCCCTTTTTTGATGCCCGCTTCTCCCATGGGAGGGAACGGCGATGCGATTTCTCGATCAGGCAAAAATTTATCTTCAAAGCGGCAAAGGCGGCGACGGGTGCGTCGGGTTTCGCCGTGAGAAATATATCGAGTTCGGCGGGCCGGACGGCGGCGATGGCGGGCGCGGCGGCGACGTCATCGGCGAGGCGGTGGCGGGCCTGAACACGCTGATCGATTTTCGCTACAAACAGCATTTCAAGGGCGAGAGCGGAAAGAACGGCGCCGGACGCCAATGCACGGGCCGCGCCGGCAAGGCGGTGGTCTTGCGCCTGCCCGTCGGCACCCAGATCTTCGAGGACGATGGCGAAACCCTGATTGCCGATTTTACGCAGGCGGGGCAACGCCTTCTTTTGCTTTCCGGCGGCGAGGGCGGGCGCGGCAATGTACGGTTTAAATCCTCGACCAATCAGGCGCCGCGCCAGGCAACGGCGGGCGGCGCCGCCCAGGAAAAATGGATCCGGATTCGCCTGAAACTTCTGGCCGATGCCGGGCTGGTCGGCCTGCCGAACGCGGGCAAGTCCAGCTTTCTTGCCACCGTCACCCGGGCGCGGCCCAAAATTGCGGATTATCCCTTCACGACGCTGAAGCCCATGCTTGGCGTCGTGGACGTGGCTGGCGAGGAATTTGTGCTGGCGGACATTCCGGGGCTAATCGAGGGGGCCCATGAAGGGTCGGGGCTTGGCGATCGTTTTCTCGGCCACATCGAGCGCTGCCGCGTGCTGCTTCATTTGGTGGATGGCACGCAAGAGGACGTCGCGCGTGCCTATCGAACCATTCGCGAAGAACTCGCGCGCTATGGCCACGGTCTTGCCGACAAGAAGGAGATTGTCGCTTTAAGCAAATGCGATTTGCTGACGCCGGAAGAAATTTCCGAGCGGCGCGAGGCGCTTGGTGCGGCGGCGGGGAAGAAGGTGCACGCCCTTTCGACCGCCACGAAAACCCATGTTGAAGACGTGCTGTCGGAGCTGTTGTTTAACGTTCGAAGCGATGCCGAGGACCCATCGCTCGCACAAAAAGAAGCTTGGTCGCCATGAGCAACGCAACGCACGCCCAGCGCCCCATCGAGGGGGTCGAGAAGGGAAAGCGGGTCGTCATCAAGATCGGCTCGGCCCTTCTCATGAACGAGGCCGGCACCGGCCTGCGTCAGGACTGGCTGGACGCGATCGCCTGCGACCTCGCGGCCTGGCGCCGGGAAGGACGGGAAATCCTTCTCGTTTCTTCCGGCGCGATTGCCGTCGGCCGCGCGCCGCTCGGCCTTGGCGCGGGCACGTTGCGGCTGGAGGAATGTCAGGCGGCGGCGGCGGCCGGGCAGATCCGCCTGGCCCATGCCTGGCAGGAAGCTCTGGCGCCCCACGCCATCGCCATCGCCCAGGTTCTGTTGACCCTTGAAGACACGGAATCGCGGCGGCGCTATTTGAATGCGCGCACGACGTTAAACACGCTGCTTTCCCTTGGCGCCATTCCGGTGATCAACGAAAACGACACGGTGGCGACGGAGGAGATTCGTTTTGGGGACAACGACCGCCTGGCAGCGCGCGTTGCCCAGATGGTCAGTGCCGATACGCTTATTCTGCTTTCCGACATCGACGGCCTCTACAGCGCCGATCCGAGGCGCGATGCGATGGCGCGGCACATCGAAGAAGTGCGCGACCTTACGCCCGAGATCGAAGCGATGGCGGGTGAGGCCCAATTGGCCTATGGCACCGGCGGCATGGTGACGAAACTGCAAGCCGCCCGCATCGCCATGGCGGCCGGTTGCCGGATGGTCATTGCCGATGGCCGCGGCGCGCATCCCCTGGAGGCGCTGAAAGCCGACGCGCGCTGCACCAGCTTCCTGCCTTCTTCGGAACCGAAGCAGGCGCGCAAGCAATGGATCGCGGGGGGCTTAAGCCCGTGCGGCCATCTCGTCGTCGATGCCGGCGCGGTGAAGGCGTTGAAGGATGGCAAAAGCCTTTTGCCCGCAGGCGTCACCGAGGTTGCGGGCACCTTCGCGCGCGGCGACGCGGTGATCGTAAAAGGGCCGGACGGGCAGGAAATTGCGCGCGGGCTTTCCGCCTATTCTTCCACCGATGCCGCCCGCATTCTTGGCCACAAAAGCCGTGATATCGCTGCGGTTCTCGGCTACCGTGGGCGCGACGAAATGATCCATCGCGACGACCTCGTGCTGCGTTAAACCGAAGAGGAAAACGCGTTGAGCGTTGCAAAATCCAGTTCCGCTAACGAGTTGCACCTGCGCATGCAGGTGCTTGGCAGGGACGCGCGCGCCGCCGCCGATGTTTTGGCGCGGGCGTCGGAACAGGCAAAGAACACGGCCCTTCGCGCCGCCGCCGCCGGCTTGCGTAGCGACAAGGCGGCGATCCTGGCGGAAAACGAAAAAGACGTAGCTTATGCGGAACAGAAACCGGACATCACCGCCGCTTTTCTGGATCGGCTGCGCCTCGACGGGGCGCGCATCGATGCCATGGCCGCGGGCCTGGAGGCGATTGCCGATTTGCCGGACCCCATCGGCAGCGTCCTGGCCGAATGGACGCGGCCGAACGGGCTTCGCATTCGCCGCGTGCGGGTGCCCCTTGGCGTCATCGGCGTTATTTTCGAAGCGCGCCCGAACGTCACGGCGGACGCCGCCGGCCTGTGCCTGAAGGCGGGCAATCCCATTCTTCTTCGCCCCGGTTCCGAATCCTTTCATTCGGCGGCTGCCATCCTCGAACGCCTGCAGCATGGGCTGAAACTTGCCGATTTGCCGGAGGCGGCCATCCAGATGGTGCCGACCCGGGACCGGGCCGCCGTTGGCGAGATGCTGCGGATGACGGACGCGATTGACGTGATCGTGCCCCGCGGCGGCAAATCCCTGATTGAGCGCGTGGTGCAGGAAAGTCAGATCCCGGTCTTTCGTCATCTCGAAGGCATTTGCCACGTCTTTGTCGATCGCAACGCCGATCTGGATAAGGCCCGCAAGATCGCGGTCAATGCGAAGATGCGCCGCCCCGGCATTTGCGGCGCGATGGAAACGCTGTTGATCGATGCGGCCGTCGCCGAGAAATTTTTGCCGCCGATCTTAAAGGATCTGGCGCAGGCCGGCTGCGCGCTTCGCGGCGATGAAAAGACGCGCGCGCTTTATCCAAAAGCGGAAGCGGCAACGGAAGCGGATTGGACGACGGAATATTCGGACGCGATTCTTTCCGTGCGGGTGGTTGACGGTCTGGACGCGGCGATTGCGCACATCAACCGCTATGGCTCGCAACACACCGATTCGATCGTGACCGAGGATGCTGCCGCAGCGGAAAAATTTATGGAGCGCGTCGACAGCGCCATCGTTATGCAGAACGCTTCGACGCAGTTTGCCGATGGCGGCGAGTTCGGCATGGGCGCCGAAATCGGCATCTCGACGGGGCGGCTGCACGCTCGCGGCCCCGTCGGCGTCGAACAATTGACCACTTATAAATATCACGTCCTTGGCGATGGGCAGGTGCGCCCCTGAAGATTCAAAACGGAAGCGAGCTTCTGGGCCTGGCAGGCAAGCGCCCGAATTTGCGCATTGGCCTTCTTGGCGGCTCTTTCAATCCGGCCCATGACGGCCATCGCCATGTGAGCCTGCTTGCCCTGCGCGCCCTGGGCCTCGACGAGGTGTGGTGGCTGGTCTCGCCGCAGAACCCCTTGAAACCGGAAAAAGGCATGGCGCCGTTGAAGGCGCGCCTTGCCGCCGCCGAACGCATCGCGCGGCATCCGCGCATTCGCGTCACCGATCTGGAAACGCAATTCGAGACCCGCTACACCATCGACACGCTGCAGGCCCTTCTTCGGAATTTTCCGCGATGCCGTTTCGTCTGGTTGATGGGGGCGGACAATCTTGCCCAGATCTCCCGCTGGCGCGATTGGCAGGCAATCTTCGAGACGGTGCCGATTGCGGTTTTCAACCGGCCTTCCTATGCGTTCTCTGCATCGACGGGGCTTGCGTCGCGGTACTATGGCCGCGCCTGCCTGCCGGACCGGCTTGCGACAAAGCTTGCCGAGATGAAGCCGCCGGCCTGGGTGTTCTTGAAGACGGCGCTGAACCCACTTTCGGCAACGCGATTGCGCGGTCGCCAGATGGGCGGCGGGGCGCTGGCTTTCTCCCGCCGGCAGGTGGTAAGTTCCATTAGGCGTTCCGGAGGCAAAACACACTGAGCGAAAAGAAACGCATCTCCTCCAGGCAATCTGGAGAATTGATTCAGGCCTCCCTTGAGGACGACAAAGCGCTGGACGTCGTCGTCATCGACCTTGAAGGGAAATCGGAAATCGCGGATCGGATGTTGGTCGCCAGCGGCCAATCTTCCCGTCAGGTTGCGGCCATGGCGCAGCACATCGTCGAAAAATTGAAGGCGAAAGGCTTCGAAACCGTTCCGGTCGAAGGCCTGCCCCAGGGCGATTGGGTTCTGCTCGATGCGGGCGATACGATCGTGCATCTTTTCCGGCCCGAAGTTCGCGCCTTTTACAATCTGGAAAAAATGTGGACCGCGCCCTTGGCGCCGGATGCAACCGGGTCGAAATCTTAAGAACCCCATGGCCTTCACCCTTCGTATTCTTGCCGTCGGGCGGGCGCGTTCCGGCCCGGAGCGGGCCCTGTTCGAGGCCTATGCCGCCCGCCTTGCCTGGCCGATCCAGCTGGAAGAGGTTGAGCTGAAGGCGAATTTGCCGCCACCGGCGCGCAAGGCGAAGGAAACGGAAAAGCTTCTTGCCCGCGTGCCCGAGGGCGCCCGGGTCCTTGCCCTGGACGCCGGCGGCACGCCCCTTTCGAGCGAGGCGTTTGCGGAGAAGCTCAGCCGGTGGCAGGACGACGGGGCCGGCATGCTTTGCCTGCTCATCGGCGGCGCCGAGGGTTTGGACCGTGCGGCCCTGGAGCGGGCGGATTTCGTGCTTTCGCTGGGGCCGATGATCTGGCCGCATTTATTGGTGCGCGGCATGCTTGCCGAACAGCTTTACCGCGCCCAGGCGATCCTCGCGGGCCACCCCTATCATCGCGGCGGCGGGGCGTAGGGCGGGCGCCGGGCTACCGCCGCCGGGCGATTTCGCCTATATAAGCTGCATGGCCAGCCAGGAAACATACCGCCCGGTGGTGCTTTGCATTCTAGATGGATGGGGGCACCGCGAGGCGCGCGAGATGAACGCGATTGCCCTTGCCAAGACGCCCAATTGGGACCGGCTTATGGCGGCCTGCCCCCATGGTTTGCTGCAGGCTTCCGAGGGCGAGGTCGGCCTGCCCGCCGGCCAGATGGGAAATTCGGAAGTGGGCCACATGAATTTGGGCGCCGGGCGCGTCGTCCGGCAAGACCTGCCCCGGATCGATGCCGCCCTAGCCGATGGCAGCCTTGCCGAGAAGGCCGAGTGGAAAACCTTTGTCGCCCGGCTTCAGGAAAGCGGCGGCACCTGTCATTTGATGGGGCTGTTGTCGCCGGGGGGCGTCCATTCCCACCAGGCGCATCTTTTGGCATTGGCGCGCTTGCTCAGCGCCGCCGGTGTGCCGGTCGCCCTGCACGCCTTTCTCGATGGCCGCGACACGCCGCCAAAAAGCGCGAAAGCCTATGTCGAAGCCTTTCTCGGCGAGACCCAGGCCCAGCCCGGTTTGAAACTTGCCACCGTTACCGGCCGCTATTACGCGATGGATCGCGACAACAGATGGGAGCGAACGGAAAAAGCCTACCGCGCCATCGCCGAAGGAAAGGGGCGCCGCGCCGACGACCCGGTTGCCGCCATTGCCGAAAGCTATGGCGAGGGCGTGACGGACGAATTTGTCCTGCCGGTCGTTCTCAAAAACTATGGCGGCCTTCGCGAAGGCGACGGCATCTTCATGGCGAATTTCCGCGCCGATCGCGTTCGGCAATTGCTGGCCGCCCTGCTGGACCCGAATTTTGAACGCTTCGCCCGGCAGCAAACGATCCCGCCCGCGCGCGCCATCGGGCTTTCGGAATATTCCGAAGAACTGAATGCCCTTCACGCCGTTCTTTTTCCGAACGTTCCCTTGCAAGGTCTTCTCGGCGAGGTGGTGGCGGACGCCGGGAAAAAACAGCTTCGTATTGCCGAGACGGAGAAATACGCGCATGTGACGTTCTTTTTGAACGGCGGCCGCGAACAGCGTTTCGCCGGCGAAGAACGCATTCTGGTGCCGTCGCCGAAGGTGGCCACCTACGATCTGCAGCCGGAGATGGCCGCGCCCGAAGTGACGGACCGTCTGGTCGAAGCGATTGGGTCGGCCGGTTTCGATCTGATCGTCGTGAACTATGCAAACGGGGACATGGTCGGCCATACGGGCAAGCTTGCGCCCGCGATCCAGGCGGTCGAGGTATTGGATGGCTGCCTCGGCCGGGTGGCGGAGGCCGTGACCCAGGCCGGCGGTGTGCTGGTGATCACCGCCGATCACGGCAATGTCGAGAAGATGCAGGACGGCGGTGAGCCCTATACGGCCCATACCCTTGATTTGGTTCCCATTTTGCTGGTGAACGGGCCCAAGGCCCAGCTTGCCGATGGGGTCCTTGCGGACGTTGCGCCGACGCTGCTGGAACTTTTGGGCTTGCCGCAGCCGAAGGAAATGACCGGCCGGTCGCTGCTGGTTTCCGATCGCGGCCTTGCCGCGACGAAGCGCGCAATGGCCTGACATGCGGTCTCTTTTTCTCCCTCTCGTTTTCGTGGCGGTGGTTTTGGGATTCCCGGCGCGCGCCGAAGACCCGGGGAAGGCGCTTCGCGACGTCGAGCGTGCGATGGAAGAAGGCATTGGCCGCAAGGCGACGCTTGAAAAGAAAGCCGCGGCCCTTTCAAAAAACATTCGCAAAATCCGCAAGGAAATGATTTCGACGGCACGAAGCGCGCAAGAACGCGAAGAAAGCGTCTCCTCGCTTGAAGCCCGCCTCGGCGCCCTTGAAGACAAGCTTGGCGAACGTCACCGCGCGTTACGCAAGCGCCATCATCAATTTGGGAACGTGCTGGCGGCGCTTGAACGTTTGGCGATTACGCCGCAGGAAACGCTGCTTATCTTGCCGGCGCGTTCCATCGACACCGTTCGCAGCATTCAGCTTATCCGTCACACCGTGCCGATCATCGAATCGAAGGCCGATTCTTTGCGGCGCGAGCTTGCCGTCTTCTCCAGCCTGCGGGCGGAAATCGTTCGCCGGCAGGATGACCTGGTGACGGAAACCAAAGCGCTTGCAAAAGAGCGCGGCCGTCTCGGCCATTTGCTTTCTCGCAAACAGGGCCTGGAAGTAAAGACGCGGGCGGAAAGCAAAAAGGAAAAGGCGCGGCTGCGCAAATTAAGCGCGCAGGCAAAGGATCTGCGCGAATTGCTGGCCCGCCTGGAGCGGGCGCCGAAAACAACGGCGATCCCCCCCTTTCCCACCGGGGGCGTCGCTTCTTTCCAGGCCGCCCGGGGCTCGCTGCCCTTGCCGGCCCGGGGGCGGCTGGTCCGCCGCTATGGCGAGCAGACCGAATTTGGCGCGCCCAGCAAGGGGATCCGGATCGAAACCCGGAAATCGGCCCAGGTAATCGCGCCTTTCGATGGTCAGATCGTCTTCGCTGGCCCATTTCGCGGCTACGGACCGCTCTTGATCATCCGCCACAGCGAAGGCTATCATACTCTATTGGCTGGATTATTTCGGATCGACGGCACCGCAGGCCAATGGGTGCTGGCCGGCGAGCCGGTGGGCATCATGGGCCAGCCGGAACGCGGAAGCCCAACCCTTTATGTCGAATTGCGGCATGGAGACCGTTCCATCAACCCGCTGCCATGGCTGGCGGCAGGCAAAAACAAGGTTAGCGGATAATGCGCATCTTCGTTCTGGCGGCCACCGTTGCAGTGGCGTTCCTGTTTTCTGCAACGCTTGAGGCAAAGGAAAAAGACCCGGACGAAACCTATCGTCAGCTAAATCTGTTTGGCGAAGTGTTCGAGCGTGTCCGTGCAAGCTATGTCGACGAGGTAAAAGACCCGGAATTGATCGAGGCGGCCATCAACGGGATGCTGATTTCCCTGGACCCGCATTCGGGCTATCTCAATCCGAAAAACTTCGAGGACATGCAGGTGCGCACGCGTGGCGAGTTTGGCGGCCTTGGCATCGAAGTCACGATGGAAAACGGATTTGTAAAAGTCGTTTCGCCGATCGACGACACGCCAGCCTACCGCGCCGGTCTTGAGACCGGAGATTACATCACCCATCTCGATGGGAAGCCGGTCCTTGGTTTGACGTTGCAGGAAGCGGTCGAACATATGCGCGGCGATATCGGCACGGAAATCACGCTTACCATTCGCCGCGAAGGGAGCGAGTTGTTCGAAGTCGCAATTACGCGGGCGAAGATTACGATCAAATCCGTCCGCTCCCGCCTGGAAGGCGATATCGGCTATATCCGCATCAGTTCTTTCAACGAACAGACGGACGGTGCCCTTGAAAAGGCCATTAAAAAGTTTCGAAAAGAAAAGGGACAAAATCTGAAAGGGGTGGTGCTGGACCTTCGCAACAACCCTGGCGGTCTTTTGGATCAGGCCATCGCCGTTTCCGACGCGTTTCTTGAGAAGGGCGAAATTGTTTCGACCCGCGGGCGTTCGCTGGAAGATGCGCAACGCTTTAATGCAAATGACGGGGATCTGGTGACCGGGCTTCCGTTGGTCGTGCTGATCAATGGGGGTTCCGCAAGCGCCTCGGAGATCGTTGCGGGCGCGCTACAAGATCACCATCGGGCCATCGTGCTCGGCACCCGTTCCTTCGGCAAAGGGTCCGTGCAAACCATTATTCCGCTTGGGAAACATGGGGCCATGCGGCTGACGACGGCGCGCTATTACACGCCGTCGGGGCGCTCCATTCAGGCAAAGGGAATCGATCCCGATATTCTTGTCGAACCGGCGCGGGTAGAAAAGCTGACTGACATTAAACGGCCGCGCGAAGAAGATTTGCGCGGCGCTTTGCAAAACGAGGACGGAAAATCGAAAAAAGCCCGTCTCGATAAAAAGGGGAAAGAGAAAGCGGAGATGAAAGACTATCAATTGCTTCGCGCGCTGGATCTTATTCGGGGCGTTTCCCTTTATTCCGACCGGCTTCAACAGCCACCCTCTTGAGGCGCAACATTTGCCAAAGGCGATAAAGCAGGGGCGTTACCGGCCGGCAAAGGTTTCCAGCGGCGGCGGCCTTCTGGCGTTGAGCTGGGC
>JAJFGH010000010.1 GCA_021776275.1 Alphaproteobacteria bacterium
CGAAAGGGGCCCAGATAGGGCGTCGCATAGCCCAACCCCAAGACCGACATGCCAGCCAGGCTCGGCCAAAACCCGCCAATGCCGGCCGCGATCATCCGGTGCGCGGTCTGGCCGAGGCCGGTCGCATAAAAATCTCTTAAATCAACTACGTCGCGCCACATGGTTCGACAAACCTATCATAAAGCGGGGAGGAAATTCCCGAATCACGGCGATCCAAGTTTTCCGATGCCGTAGCCAGGGCGTGCCGATAATGATAAATTAATCAACCAACTAGCACGGAAGAACGCCGATGAGTCAACTGGCCATCCATCAAATTCCATTGCTTCAGGACAATTACGGCTATGTGCTCCACGACCCGGTGGACCACGTCACCGCCATGATCGACCCTGCCGTCGCCGAGCCGGTTTTGCGGGACGTGGCAAAGCGCGGCTGGAGCCTCGATTACGTTTTAAATACGCACCACCACTACGATCACACGGGCGGCAATCTGGAACTAAAGCGAATAACGGGCTGTAAAATTGTAGGCCCGCGTCACGACAGCGATCGAATTCCAGGAATGGATTTGGGCGTTTCGGATGGGGATACGGTGCGCATCGGTTCGGCAACGGGCGAGGTAATTGCGGTGGATGGGCATACCCACGGGCATATTGCCTTCTGGTTTCGCGAGAGCAAGGCGCTTTTTTGCGGCGACACCCTATTCTCTTTGGGATGCGGACGCCTTTTCGAGGGCGAGCCGGAAGAAATGTGGGAATCGCTGAAACGCCTACGCGCGCTGCCGGATGAAACGCTGGTTTGCTGTGGCCATGAATATTCCCAGGCGAATGCCCGCTTCGCCCTGAGCCTCGACCCCAACAATCCGGACTTGCTGGCACGCGCGCAGGAAATCGATGAAAAGCGCGCCCAGGGACACGCGACCGTTCCAACCACGATGGAGATGGAACGGCGAACCAATCCGTTTCTTCGGGCAGACACGGAAAACATCGCCCTGGCCGTCGGCATGCAGGGCGCACCACCCGCCCAAGTCTTTGCAGAGATCCGTCACCGTAAAGATGTTTTTTAGACGCTGCCTTTCACGCGCGGCTCAATACATGTGCTGGCCGCCATTGATGGACAGCGTCGATCCCGTCACAAAGCCCGCATCTTCGGCCGCCAGAAAAAGAACGCCGCGGGCAATTTCCTCCGCCCGCCCCAAGCGACCAACCGGAATCTTGGCAATAATTTTTTCCAACACCTTTGGCGGTACGGAGCGCACCATCTCGGTATCGACATAGCCGGGCGCAATTGCGTTTACGGTAACCCCCTTCGATGCGGATTCTTGCGCAAGCGCTTTTGTAAAGCCGTGAATGCCGGACTTGGCCGCAGCATAATTCACCTGCCCGTATTGGCCGGCCTGCCCATTGATGGAACCAATGTTGACGATGCGCCCAAACCCTATCTCCCGCATATGGGTAATCGTGCAACGGCACATGTTGAAACACGAGGTGAGGTTTGTCTGCAGCGCTTCGCCCCACGCCTCCGGCGTCATCTTGTGCAAAACCGAATCGCGCGTAATGCCCGCGTTGTTGACGAGAACCGTTACCGGACCAAGTGCTGCAGAAATTTCGGCGACGCCCGTCTCACAAGCAGAAAAATCGGCCACGTCCCATTTGTAGACCGGAATGCCCGTGGCCTCGTGGAATTTGGCTGCCGCCTGGTCGTTCCGGCAATAATTCGCCGCCACGTCATAGCCCGCGGCCTTCAAGGCCTTCGCAATGGCGGCACCGATTCCACGCGTGCCCCCGGTCACCAAAGCTACTCGTTGCATCTCACCTCCAAAATTATAATTTAATTTCAATAATTAGTTATAAATACTAGTATAATAATATTTATATCTTAAATGAAGAAATATTATTCCTATACCGTTTTTGGATCTTGGGTTTGACGATCAAATGGCTGAGAGATTGCGCAGCCATGCCGCAAGGGGCTGCCACAGGGCTTTTTTCGCCTGGGTGCCGACGGCCATGCCGATATGGCCGCTGGCAAGCAGCCTTGCTTCCGCCTTCGGCAAGGCCTCGGCCAGGGCGCGGGCGGAAGCCGGCGGCACGATATAGTCCTGAGCGGGAACGCAAACAAGCGAAGGGCGATCAAAGTTCCCTGGGCGCAGCTTTTTCCCCCCGATTTGCCATTCCCCGCGGGCAGGCAAATTTTCGCCGTACCAATCCAGAAAACACTCCCTCGCCACCGGGGCGGCCAAGGCCGTGCCATCGTTTATCCAGTCCTCAAGCGCCATAAAATCCTGGGCCCGCGCGGAATTCGGATCGAGGGACGCAAAATTGCGAAATTTTCGTGCCGATTGAAACGGGCGTAAAAAAAAGAAAAGGCTTTGCAGGGCATCGACCGGCAATTCTCCCAGCCTATCGACAAGCGGTGCGAGGGATTCAAACACGCTCTTCGCAATCTCCCCCTGACTTTTTCCAAGCTCGCCTGCATGAAAATCCCACGGCGTGGCGAGCAAGGCGAGCCCCGGCACAAATTTTTGCTGACGTTCTGCAAGCGCCAATGCCAGCAGCCCGCCCATGCAATAGCCGGTGATGGCAACCCGTTCGCCCGCCAAAGACTGCACCGCCCGGAAAGCGCCTTCCAGCGGGCCGGCAATATAGTCCGTAAGCGTAAAGCGGCGCTCTTTCTCGCCCGGGCTTCCCCAATCCAGCAAAAACGGCCAAACGCCCTGATTGGCTAAATAGCGAAGCATGCTGGTTCGTTCGGAAAGATCCAGTACGTAAGAACGGTTGATGAGGGATGGCACAAAAAGAACCGGAATGCCCTTTGCCTTGGCCGTCGCTTCCGTCCCGTAATCAAAAAGACGGGCTGCGCCGGAACGCCAAACCACCGGCGGCATCGGTAAGTCGCGGCGATATGCGTTGCTGCGATAACGGAGGATGCCCGCAAGCATGTCGGAAAGCTGTCGCGCGGCAACGCCATTGACGGCTTCACGAAAGGCGTCCGCCTCGACGTCAGCGAGATTTTTTCGAAGGGCTTCGACGGCGGGGGCTAGGTTTGGTTTCCAGGGCACCCAATCGTTTTTCGATGTCAGCGAGACGCTTTGCGAACTCATCCAAGCGAAGGTCGATGCCGACAAGTGAAGCGGCAGGGGCCGTGGGCCGAGACGCCGGACCGGCGTCGGGGCCTTTTCCGTTTTTTGGCTGCGCGTTTGAATGATCGGCTCCTAACACAGCGGGAAAGGTGCCATCCGCAAAAAAGCGGGTGAGGCGCGTCCATCCCTCGACGTTGCCCGGATCCAACGCCATGGCCGCCAGCTGGTCCTGCCAAAGCTCGAGAAAGCGGGCGGCCAGGGCCTCAAGATCCGGGGATTTCGGCTCCGTGGGCTTCGACATGATGGGATCATAATGCAGCACATTGCTGGATGACAACGCCAGCCTGCCCGGCCCATCCAGGCCTATGCCCACAGGAGAAGAATCCTGCTATGCTGTGCCGCAGCAAAATCATTCGCAACCGCGCAGGGTTCGATTGTCATGAGCAGGAAGAAAACCGCTTCCAAGAGCGACGGACCGGTCACGATCAAAAAATACGCGAACCGGCGTCTCTACAACACCACAACCAGCAGCTATGTGACGCTGGACGACCTAAGCAAGATGGTAAAAGAGGGAACGGACTTTGTCGTCTATGACGCAAAGACGGGGGAAGACCTCACCCGGGCCGTTCTTACCCAGATCATCGTCGAGGAAGAAGCAAAAGGCGAGAGCCTGCTCCCAATTAAATTTTTACGGCAGTTAATCGGCTTTTATGACGGCGGGTTTCAGAATGTTTTGCCGCAGTATCTTGAATGTTCGATGCAAACCTTTTCCCAAAACCAAGAACAGCTTCGCCAATATCTAGCGGACTCCTTCGGAGCGGTGCAGCCGCTCGAATCCTTTGAGGAGCTTAGCAAGAAAAACCTGGCCATCTTTGAACGCATGATGGAGCTATTTTCTCCTTTTGCAGGCCCAGGCACGAACAACGAAGCCGCCGCCGAGGGAAAACCCACGGGCGCATCCGATCCCGCCACACGGTCGTTTCATGACCTGCAAGAACAGCTGGACGTTATGCAACGGAAATTGGAAGAAATTACCAAGAAGTCGGGAGAGTAAAGGTTCTCTTTTTCTCTTTGCGGATTCTATTTGCGGAATTTAAGCCCGGTTTTTCCCTGCCACGATGGAAATTGGTATGACCTTGGCCTCCTTCAGCCAGGGCCGTTCGATTTCCGGCCGCCCGAAATAGTAGCCTTGCATCTGATGCACGCCCTGTTTGTAAAGGATCTCGACGTCCTCCTTTGACTCGACGCATTCCGCAACCGTGCTCATGTGAAATCCTTTTGCAAGATCAACCAGCGTCTTTACGACCAGCTGATTTTCGCGGCTTTCCGACATGCCCGAAACGAAGCTGCCATCAATCTTCAAAATATCAACCGGCAGTGCTTTCAGGTGATGAAAGGACGTGAACCCGGCACCGAAATCGTCGAGTGCCACGCGACAGCCAAGCCCCCGCAGGGTGGACACGAATCGGGCCGATTCGGCAATGTCCTGCAGCGCCGCCGTCTCCGTAATCTCAATGATGAGACGCCTCGCAACCCCGGGCCGATCCTTCAGGGCGATGGTGAATTTGCTAAGCCAGGTTGGGTCCGTGGCCGTGAGGCTAGAAACGTTGAGGGCCAGAGAAACATCCGGATGTTCCTCTAATTCCTTCAGGGCCAAGCCAAGCGCATAATGGTCGATGAGCCTTGCATAACCAAGCTGCTCGAGCGTCGGCACAAATTCGGCCGCCGTAACAACGGTGACGTCGTCGCGCAATAGGCGAAGCAGGCATTCATAATAGGCAACGCCTCTCGTCTCACATTCGATAATCGGCTGGAATGCGAAAACGAGCCGGTTTTCCTGAATGGCCTGCTGAATTTCGTGAAGGATCGCGAGATTTCTTCGTTGGCTGCGACGGCGTATTTTTGCCTGATGAAATGGAATGTAGCAATTGTAGCCCATACGGCGCGCCTTCCCCAAGGCCATGTCCGCCTTGGCAAAGGCATCGTGCGCCGTCTGGGCGATGTCCGGGAAAGCGGCACCGCCGATCGAGACGGTTACCCTGACCAGGCCGTTTTCCGTCTCGACCACTGCGCCGCGAACGGATTGCAACAGCGTCTCGGCGACGATCGGGATGTCCTCTTCCGGACAATGGGTAAGCACGACGCCAAAACGGTCGCGGCCCACGCGCGCTATCACATCCGTTGCGCGCAAGCAGCCCTCTAAACGCTTATGCGCGAATAGTACAATCGAATCAATCGTCGATTCGCTCCATTCCGCATCAACGTCCGCCAGTTGCTCGATGCCAACGGCAAGGTAGCCGCCCGAGCCTTCGTCACGCCGGCAACGGTTGATGGCCTCGCTTAGCGCATCCACAAGCTTGGCGCGGTTATATTGCCCTGCTGCGCCCTCGTTTGACATGCTGGCGGCGATCGCTTCCGAATCGGCGTTTGGTTTTGAGATTGCCCGCAAGACGCCGCAGATTTTTACCGGATCGTTGGATTGATCCAGCGTGACCGTGGATCGCTCCTGAATCCAAGACGACGCCCCATCAGGGCGTCGGATCCGGTATTCGCATTCAATTGGGCTGTGGGAGGCGTTGCGCGTAACAAGGCTTTCTTGAAGGCGCGTCAAGTCATCCGTCTCGATCAGCGCATTCAGACCGCTTCGGGTCGTCACCTGCTCAAGCGCAGGAAGATCGAGAATGGCAGACGCACGATCCGACCAAAGGATCGCATCCGTCGCGAGGTCCCACTCGAAGACAACCTCGCCCAAGGCGGCCATGGCCGCGTCCAATCGCGTCAACTTGTTACGATTTTCCGCCTGCTTTTCTTCTACCGCCGTACCTTTTTTTGCATCCTGCAATGTCATGCCTTCTACCTAAAGGCTCCCTCGTTATATGCCTTCTACATGAAGACGCTCGTACTAACGGTCTAGTGGACCGGTCCAACACGTTAAGAAGGTGCCCCTTTACAAAGGATTAATTTTTGCACTTCTTGTGCGTTTACCAATGTTTCCGTTGCAACCTGTCGTGGGAACTTTGGTTAACGCGTAAACTATTTAGTATGGTTAATATAGAAAAAACATTTAAAGCTTTTTATTGATCGAATATACTTTCCGCGACCGTGACGGCGATCGCGTTTACGCGCGAAGCAATATGTTAAAAAACGTTACTTAACGACACACAGAAAACGACGTGACAATGGAAACGTTCGGAACTGGAAGAGGACCGATTCAGTCGGTTGCTTCCGTACATTTTTCACACCGGCCGCCGGAGCGGGAAAACCGCTCCGTTGCTCCAGAGGGACGAGACCGCCCGGAATTCGAAATCGGCGATCCGGCTGTCACCCGCATGGCTGCGGAAGGCGTGCGGGGCGAAGAAAATACGCCGGTGCTGCTGCCCGCCCTTATTCCGGAAGCAAGCCTTTCCCCCTATACGACCCTTCCCTTCGCCGTACAGCAGATTGCTCAGGAAACGCCCTTTTTTCCTGCTGCGAGCGGGCCGCACCAGCATCGCGACGGCGTTTCGGCCTATGCCCGGGCGGAGGCATCCTTTGCCCTTTCCCCATTGGTTTTGTCCCCTAGCGTTCGCGCCTGATCGTAACCCCCATCGATGGCCAAGCCCTTCCCCCGCGTCGGTTGACGACACGTCGTCCGACGCCTAGGTTCCTGTCGCTGCCTGCGGAAGCCGGAAAGTCAGGCGATTTTTGGGAAATGGGTTAAACGATGTCCAATCGCGAGGCCGCGGCGACGTGCAAGGCCTGGCCATTTCAGGAAGCGCAACGCATCCTCGAGCGCATCGACGGGAAATGCCCTGAGAAGGGCTATGTTCTCTTCGAAACCGGCTATGGCCCCTCCGGCCTTCCCCATATTGGAACCTTTGCCGAAGTCGTCCGCACGACAATGGTTCGCCGCGCTTTTTCCGAGCTGACGGATATCCCCACACGCCTTTTCACGTTTTCCGATGACATGGACGGGCTTCGCAAGGTCCCGGAGAATGTCCCAAACCAGGCCATGCTGGCCGAACATTTGGGAAAGCCCTTAACCGCCATACCGGATCCGTTCGATACCCATGAAAGCTTCGGGCATCACAACAATGCGCGCCTTCGAACCTTCCTCGATTCGTTTGATTTCGAGTACGAATTCCAAAGCGCCACCCAATGCTACAAAAGCGGCCGCTTCGACCCCATCCTTTGCAGGGTCCTTGCGCATTATGACGAGATCCTAGAGGCCGTCCTGCCGATTTTAGGAAAGGAACGGCGCGCCACCTACAGCCCCTTCCTTCCCATTTCCCCAAAGACGGGACAGGTTCTGCAAGTGCCCATCCTTGCCAAAGATGTGGCCGCCGGCACCATCACCTTTGAGGATGAAGACGGCACGAAGACCGAACTTCCCGTCACAGGCGGCCATTGCAAATTGCAATGGCGCGTAGACTGGGCGATGCGGTGGACGGCGCTGGACGTTGATTACGAAATGTCCGGGAAGGATTTGATTGATTCCGTGCGCATCGGAAATCGCATTTGCCGCGTTCTGGGCGGCACGCCACCCGAAGGCTTCACCTACGAACTTTTTCTGGATGAGAACGGCGAAAAAATTTCGAAGTCGCGAGGAAACGGCCTGGGCGTGGACGAATGGCTTCGCTACGCGCCGCCGGAAAGCCTTAAATTGTTCATGTATCAATCGCCGAAAAAGGCCAAGCGGCTTTACTTCGACGTCATCCCCAGAAACGTGGACGATTACCTAAGCTTTCTGGAAAAATATGCGGCGCAGGAAACCGCCGAGCGTTTGACGAATCCGGTCTGGCACATTCATGAGGGGATGCCGCCGGCAGAAGCCTTTCATCTGACCTATTCGATTTTGTTGAATCTGGCGAACGTTTGCCACGCGGAAGAAAGCGCCGTTCTTTGGGGCTATCTTTCCAGATACGCGCCCGAGGCAAGCCCCGAGAGCGCGCCCATTCTCGACGCACTTGCGAAGCATGCCGTTCATTACTATCAGGACTTCGTCAAACCGGCGAAGCGTTACCGGAAGCCGAACGCGGTCGAACAGGCCGCCCTCCAGGACCTTGCGGACGCGCTCGCCGCCTTACCTCAAGGTGCGGACGCGGTCACTATCCAGACGGAAGTCTACGAAATCGGCAAGCGCCACCCCTTTCCCGATCTGAAAGCGTGGTTCCAAGCCCTCTATGAAATTCTCCTCGGACAATCCCAGGGGCCCCGCATGGGATCCTTTATTGCCTTATACGGGCTGGAGGAGACGCGCATTCTCATCGGCCAGGCCTTGGCCGGCGAATTGGCGCAGGAAAATCCAGCGGCACCGGACGCGGATTAGGGTTTTAAGGCCAATCTTTGAAGATGCGGATGTCGGCCGAGATCCTGGCAGGCGACGGAGCTATTGGCTAACCCAGACGATGCGGGCCATCCAGTCGATGTTCTCCATGGGAAGAATGCGATCCCCATAGGCGCGGTTGAGGGAGAGAAGCTCAATCCGCTTGCTGCTTTGGCGCTTTAATTCCTTCGCCAACACTTCGCCCTCCTTCGTTTTTACGACGATGCGATCCCCCCGGCGAATGCTCCCCTGCGGAGAAACGACGACGATGTCCCCGTCGCGGTAGATCGGCTGCATGCTATCGCCGCTAATCTCCAGCGCGTAAGCGTGCGGATCGCCGACCTGTGGAAAAATTGTTTCATCCCACCCGCTTCCGATCGGGTAACCCGCGTCGTCGAAAAAACCCTCACTCCCCGCCTCGACAAAACCAATCACCGGGACGCGCTGAGCCAGGCCTTGCGCGGATTCGCCTCCAAGATGGACGATGAACTCGCCGAAGTTGCTGTTCATCGCATCGAGAATTTTTGAAATGCTTTCCGTGCTGGGCCAGCGCGGCTTTCCTTCCCGAGTGATCCGTTTGCTTTTGTTAAACGTCGTCGAATCGAGACCAGCACGGCGCGCCAGGCCGGATGGGGACAACCCATGGGCCCGAGCAAAATTATCGATGGCGGTCCAAATATCGGCGTGGCGCAGCATAAGAACATTTTCTTATAGTCCGGCGACGGGAACATCAGGAATATTTTCCCAATAATATACTTGACTGCCGGAAATAACGGGATGAACAAAGATCAACAGGATTTTGACATCACGCCCGCGATGATCGAGGCGGGTGCGGAAGTATTGGATTCTGCCGTGAGTGATTTGGCGGACGGGTGGGTTACACCGAGTGAAATCAGTGCTCGTATTTACGAATTGATGGAGCGGGCCCGCACGTCATCTTAAGTATCGCGCGCTCGACTGTTTTCACGGATTTGGCTTCTTCGTGTAAATCTTCAACTGTAAACGGCTGCCCGGCGACGAAAGCGCCTGGTTCAGGCATTTTTCCCCGCGTTGACATTCCTACCGCCACGTCGCCAAATGCAATCCACCAACCGTGGGTGACCGCGTTTCTTTGTTTGGTGGCGGCTTTAATTTGTTTGTTGAGGTCTTTGAATGTGCCCAAGTGGGTGGTGTCTTCT
>JAJFGH010000091.1 GCA_021776275.1 Alphaproteobacteria bacterium
CTTGGATCGCGCATAACGGTCTTTCCCGGCGTCCGAATAGGCCAGGATGGCTTTGGCTTTCACCCCGATCCGGAGGGGCATTTGCGCGTTCCCCAATTGGGGCGTGTTCTTATTCACGACGATGTCGAAATCGGCGCAAACACGACAATCGATCGTGGCGCAAATGGGGATACCATCATTGGCGCTGGATGCATGATCGACAATTTGGTGCAGATCGCCCATAACGTTGAACTTGGAAAAGGCTGCGTGCTGGTTGCCCAAATGGGTATTTCGGGTAGTACAAAGTTGGGAGATTATGTGTTCATTGCCGGACAGGCGGGCATTACCGGGCATCTCACGGTTGGTTCCGGCGCCCGCATCGGCGGGCAGGCCGGGGTTATGCGAAACGTTGCTCCAGGCGAAACGGTCGGCGGCAGCCCAGCGGTGCCCGTTATTCAATACCATCGGCAGACGGCTGCGCTAGCAAGGCTCGCAAAGAAAAAGGGGTCTTGAGAGATGGCGAAGGAAGAAAAGAAAGAAAGCGAATTGGATATTCTGCAAATTATGCAGAAACTTCCCCATCGCTATCCGTTTTTGCTGATTGACCGATTGATCGACGTCGTAGCAGGCGAAAGCGCGACAGGGATTAAGAACGTCACGATCAACGAACCCTATTTTCAGGGCCATTTTCCCAGCGAGCCGGTTATGCCTGGTGTCTTGATCATTGAATCCATGGCACAGACGGCAGGCAGCCTCGTCGTACATACCTTGGGTTCTGAGGCGGAGGGAAAGCTTGTATTTTTTATGTCGATTGACAATGCGCGCTTTCGCAGGCCAGTCACCCCTGGAGATCAAATGCATATCTATGTCGTGAAGCAGCATCGCCGGGCAAATGTCTGGAAGTTCACTGGCGTTGCCAAAGTTGGCGAGCAAGTGATGGCGGAAGCGACCTTTTCAGCCATGATATTGGACCGCTGATGGCCGTTGAAATCCATCCGACGGCAATCGTCGAATCCGGGGCAAAGCTGGGCGAGCATGTCACCATTGGCCCCTATTGTTGCGTTGGGCCTGAGGTTGAGCTTGGCGACGAGGTATCGCTGGTGGCCCATGTTGTCGTGAGTGGGCGAACGAAAATTGGCGAAAAAACACGGATTTACCCATTTGCATCCATCGGGCATCCACCACAGGATCTAAAATTTGGCGGCGAGTCTTCCGAACTGATTATCGGCTCCCACAACGTTCTTCGCGAGCATGTGACGATGAACCCGGGAACGGCCGGCGGAGGCCTGCTTACCCGGGTTGGCAACCATTGTTTGTTTATGATTGCTACCCACGTTGCGCATGATTGCGTGGTTGGCGATCATGTCGTCATGGCGAATAACGGCACCCTTGGCGGCCATGTAAAACTTGGCGACTACGCCATTATTGGCGGCCTTTCAGCCGTTCACCAATATGTTCGTATCGGCAAACATGCCATGGTGGGCGGCATGTCTGGTGTCGAGAACGACGTTATCCCCTACGGATCTGTCATGGGCAACCGTGCACATTTGAGCGGCCTGAACATCGTTGGCCTCAAACGTCGTGCATTCTCACGCGATGCCATTCACACGCTGCGCAATGCATACCGTCTCCTTTTTGCTGAGGAAGGGACCATGGCGGAACGTATCACCGACGTTTCTGAGCTTTTCAAAGACAACGAAGCGGTCCAGGAGATCATCGCGTTTATCCAATCGGATTCTTCGCGATCGATCTGCCAGCCCAAAGCGGGGCATGCCGAGTAAACTTGGCATCATTGCTGGCGGCGGCGCCTTGCCGGAGCGTGTCGTCGCGGCCTGCCGATCAAAGGGGCGGGAATGCTTTGTCCTGGCGTTAAAAGGCCATGCAAACCCAAAAACGGTCGCAGATGTTCCCCATGCCTGGGTGCGCTTGGGTGCAATTGGTGCTGCAATCCGACTTTTGCACAACGCTGGGGTGGATGAGCTTGTTCTTGCCGGACCGGTGGGGCGCCCAACGCTTGCCTCGCTTCGCCCGGATGTGAGAGGGGCGAAGCTTTTAGCAAAAGCAGGGGTTGCCGCTTTAAGCGACGATGGGCTGCTGCGTATGGTCATTCAGGAATTGGAAACGGAAGGGTTTTGTGTGGTAGGTGCAGAGGATGTTTTTGACGATCTGCTGACGCCGGAGGGTGTGCTTGGGAAGGTTTCGCCGGACCGTCTTGCCGAGACGGATATTTCCCAAGGCATTGAAATTGCACGTGCCATTGGCTCCTTTGATGTTGGCCAGGCCGTTGTCGTGCAACAGGGGATCGTGCTTGGCATGGAAGCAGTCGAAGGAACGGACGCGCTAATCGACCGTGCGGGCGCGCTTCGCCGCGATGGACCGGGAGGCGTCCTGGTTAAAATCAAGAAACCGGCACAGGAAGCCCGGGCCGATTTACCGACCATCGGTGCCACAACGGTGGAAGCAGCGGCAAAAGCTGGCCTTCGTGGCATTGCGATCGAGGCGGGTGGTTCACTCATGATCGATCGCGCCGCCGTCGTCGAAACCGCAGACCGGTGCGGCCTTTTTCTTATCGGAGTTACGGTCCCCTCATGAGCGGCGATCCTGGCTCGGATAACAGCCCATTATTCTTCATCATTGCTGGTGAGCCGTCAGGCGACCTCCTTGGTGCGCGCCTGATGGCAGCCCTTCGAGAGCGTCTGGGCGAGACCGTTCGGTTTTGCGGCGTCGGTGACGAGGGGATGCTGAGGGAAGGCCTCGACCCTCTCTTCCCGATGCGGGACATTGCCTTGATCGGGATTACAGAAATTTTGCCGCATCTGCCGCTGCTCATGCGCCGGCTTCGTGAAACCGTTGCAGCGGCCAAGGATGCGCGCCCTATCGCCGTCATCACAATCGACACGCCAACCCTCAGCTACCACATAGCGAAGCGCCTGAAGGGCTCCGGGATTCCCATCATTCATTACGTCGCGCCGCAAGTCTGGGCCTGGAAGCCACACCGCGCCAAGAAGCTTGCCAGGGTGAACGACCTGCTGTTGACGCTGCTACCCTTCGAGCCACCGATTTTCGAGAAGGAAGGCCTGCCCAGCGTTGCCGTTGGCCACTCGGCCATTGAATCCGGCGCCGGCACCGGCGATGGGCCGCACTTTCGGGAAATGCATAAGATTCCACAGCTTGCTCCGGTGATCGCCATGCTGCCTGGAAGCCGCCATTCCGAAACTTCCCGTTTGCTGCCCGTTTTCGGGGAAACGCTCGCCTTGCTGCGCAAGCGCTACCCAGGGCTGCACGCCGTGGTACCAACCGTCTCGACCGTATCGGAAGAAGTTCAGGCGGCGATTTCCCATTGGCCGGTGCCGACGATTGCCATCACGGACCAGGAAGAAAAATGGGATGCTCTTTCCGCCTGCGAGATTGCCGTCGTTGCCTCCGGCACGGCAACCGTCGAAATTGCCAGGGCAGGCGTGCCGATGGTCGTCGCCTATCGCGTCAACCCGCTTACGGCTTGGCTCCTTCGCCGCATGCTGCGCATTCGCTACGTCGCCCTCGTGAACGTCATTTTAAATCGCGAGGTGGTGCCCGAACTTCTTCAGGAAGCCTGCAGCGCCAAAACGATAGCCGATCGGTTGATTGGCTTGCTTCAGGACCCAAAAGCGCGGGAATCCCAAAAGCACGACGTCAAAGAAGCGCTGCTGCAATTGGGGGAAGGAGGGGAGCTCCCCTCGAGGCGGGCGGCGCAGGCAATTATCGGTTTCTTACAAAAGCGGGCAGCCAAGGGCTAGACCAGCCTAACTGCAAGAAAGACGGACTTATTTCCGTTTTTCGACAGGAACGAAGGCGCGCTCCGTGGCGCCGGTATAGAGCTGCCTCGGACGGCCGATTTTCTGTTCCGGATCCTCAATCATCTCTTTCCACTGGGCAATCCAGCCAACCGTCCGCCCAAGGGCAAACATGACCGTAAACATGGAGGTTGGGATCCCCATCGCCTTCAAGATAATGCCGGAATAGAAATCCACGTTCGGAAAGAGTTTCTTTTTGACAAAATAGTCGTCCTCAAGGGCAATGCGCTCAAGTTCCATTGCCAGTTCCAGCAGCGGCTCGTCCTTGACACCAAGATCGTCCAGCACTTCATGGGCCGATTCGCGGAGGACGGCCGCACGCGGATCGTAATTCTTGTACACGCGATGGCCGAAGCCCATAAGGCGAAAGGGGTCATCCTTATCCTTCGCGCGCTTCATGAATTCCGGCACGCGGTCTTTTGATCCGATCTCCTGCAGCATGTTCAGAACGGCTTCATTTGCACCGCCATGCGCAGGCCCCCAAAGCGAGGCAATTCCAGCCGCAATGCAGGCGAATGGATTCGCACCGGTTGACCCGGCAAGCCGAACGGTCGAGGTCGAAGCATTCTGTTCGTGATCGGCGTGAAGAATGAAAATCTTATCCAGGGCCCGAGCAAGAACTGGATTTGGCTTATAGTCTTCGCAAGGCACGGAAAACATCATGCGAAGGAAATTTTCGCAATAGGTGAGATCGTTCCGCGGATAGACGAAGGGCTGGCCGAGCGAGTATTTGAAGGCCATGGACGCGATCGTCGGTAGTTTCGCGATCAGACGATGAGAGGCGATGATCCGCTGCTTGGGATCGCTGATATCAAGATTGTCGTGATAAAAGGCCGCAAGGGCGCTTACGACTCCGCAAATAACAGCCATCGGATGGGCGGAGCGTGGGAAGCCGCGTAAGAAGAAGTTGATACGTTCGTCCACCATCGTGTGATAGGTGATGTTGTGTACAAATTCCTCTTTTTCTGCGGCGTTGGGAAGTTCTCCATGAAGCAGTAAATAGCAAACCTCAAGATAGTCGCTTTTTTCGGCAAGCTCCTGGATTGGGTAGCCGCGATATCGCAGGATTCCCGCTTCGCCATCGATGTAGGTGATTTGCGAATAGCAACTGGCGGTTGACGTAAAGCCCGGGTCATAGGTAAAGCAGTCGGTTCTGGCGTAGACTTTACGGATATCTATTACGGACGGGCCGTCCGTGCCATCGAAGACCGGTAGTTCGTATTTTTCGCCCGACCGGTTGTCAAGAAGCGTAAAGGAACCCACGCCTTTAGATTCTGTGCCTTTTTTATTCATTCTTGCTTACCCTTGCCTTTCAGAACCTGTCATGGCCTATCCTTCGTCGGCGGTCGATTCCGCCTCGATTCAGGCGTGTTTAGCTTGCCCGGAGGGGAGCTAATTTTCCCGGCCCATAAGGTATCCTAGGGGGCGGCGTCGCGCAAACGATCCAGCGCCTCGGACTTGCCGAGAACGGCCAAAACCTCATAAATTCCCGGCGATACATTGCTCCCTGTGAGGGCGGCCCGCAGGGGCTGGGCAAGTTTTCCAAGCTTTGCCCCCCAAGCCTCGGCCAATTCCTGGATCGCCGCTTCCAGGGCTTCTTCTGTCCAGGGGTCCAGTTCGGAAAGGCTTTCGGCTATTTCTGCGAGGCGCGCGCGCGCTTCCGCGTTTAGCAACTTTTCCGCTTTTTGGTTCAATGGGATCGGCCGGCTGCGCACATAAAAAACGGCGCTTTCGGCGAGTTCATTGAGATCTTTGGCGCGCTCTTTCAGACCGGGCATCGCCCGCAGCAGAAGTTTTTCATGCTCAGGCCTAAGTTTTTGATCGAGCACGGCCTCAATCTTTGGCGCAATCAATCCGACAAGCCGTACGCTCTCCGTTTCACGCAAATAATGGCCGTTCAAATTTCCCAATTTCTGCATATCGATGCGTGCGGAGGAACGGCCGACGGCGTCTAGGTCGAACCACTCGATGGCCCGTGCTGTCGAAATGATTTCATCGTCGCCGTGACTCCAGCCAAGCCGCAGAAGGTAATTGCGAAGGGCTTCCGGAAGAAATCCCATTTCCCGGTAAGCGGCAACGCCGATGGCTCCATGACGTTTGGAGAGTTTCGACCCATCCGGCCCATGAATGAGAGGCAAGTGCCCAAACTGCGGAAGCGGCCATGACATGGCGCGATAGAGCTGCGTTTGGCGAAAAGCGTTCGTTAGGTGGTCGTCCCCTCGAATTACATGGGTGATCTCCATGTCATGATCGTCCACGACCACGGACAGCATATAGGTTGGCGTGCCGTCGGCGCGCAGCAGAACCATGTCATCCAGTTGGGCATTTTCGACTTTTACGTCACCTTGAACAAGATCATGAAGAAGGGTAGCCCCATCGAGGGGCGCTTTGAAGCGGACGGTTGGCTTCACGCCTTCTGGCGCATCCGAGCGATCGCGATCGCGCCAGCGGCCATCGTAGCGTACGGGTTTTCCCTCCCGTTTCGCCAGCGCCCGCATTTCGGCAAGTTCTTCTGCAGAACAATAGCAGTGATACGCCAATCCATTTGCAAGCAGCTCATCGGCCACGGCGACGTGTCGGTCAACCCGCGAGGTCTGGTAGACGGGCTCACCGTCAGGGTCCAGTTCCAACCAGTGAAGCCCATCAAAAATTGCGTCGATGGCCTCCTTCGTGGAGCGCAGCCGGTCCGTGTCCTCGATGCGAAGCTGGAAGCTGCCGCCATGATGGCGTGCATATAGCCAGTTGAACAAGGCGGTTCGGGCACCGCCAATATGGAGATACCCGGTTGGACTGGGGGCAAAGCGCGTGATGACAGACATGCTTCTCAACAAGTAAGGGAATACATAGAGTACGTTGGTGCTGGTTTAGCATATTCGGACCGCTTGCAGTAGGGCTGGGATAGATGCTTGGAAACGGGAACGGCACCCTGGATATCTCGAAAAAAGCGGTCCGGTTTCCCTCGCGCCTTCTCCAGGCAATCCTTGGTGATTTCATCGCCGAACGGGAGAACTGGCCGCTCTGGCTGCCCGTCGGCCTGGGCCTCGGGATTGCGATCTATTTCTCCCTTGGCTTCGAGCCTTCGCTTTGGGCGGCCTTCTTTCTTGCGGCCATTCCCCTGGTGGGCAGCGTCTTTTTTCGGAATCGTGCCGGCTGGCTTCTTTTGTTTCTCGCCCTTGCCACCATCGGCATTGGCTTTACGGCAGCCAAAGTACGCACGCTTTTGGTTGCCGCGCCCATCCTTGAGAAGGAAACCCGCGTCCTTCGCATCGAGGGACGAATTGCGCATTTCGACGTTCTTCCAACCGGCTTTCGCGTGACATTGGACGCGCCGCACATTGCAGGCATTGCGCCGGAACGGACGCCTAAACGCGTGCGCCTTCGCCTTCGCCGGGACCAGGAACGAGCCCCCTTGCAGATTGATGGCAGGGTAAGCGTTCGCGGCATGTTGTTGCCGCCACGGGCACCAACGGCGCCCGGCCATTTTGATTTTCAGCGCTATGCGTTCTTTGGGGGGTTGGGGGCGGTTGGGTTTGCCATCGGGCCCTTGGAGAGACTCGCAGGCGCAAAAACCCCTGGCTCTCCTTTTAAAAGCCGGATCGAAAAGCTGCGCCAATGGATCTTCGATCGCGTAACGGAAACGCTGCCCGGCCAAAACGGTGCGGTCGCCGCGGCGCTGATGACTGGAAAGCGGGGGGCGATTACGGAAGACGTGCTGAAGGCAATGCGCGATTCAGGCCTCGCGCATTTGCTTGCCATTTCCGGCCTGCACATCGGCCTCGTTGCCGGCATTCTGTTCTTCAGCCTGCGAGCCTTTCTGGCATTGGTTCCGCCGATTGCACTCCATTGCAACATCAAGAAATGGGCGGCGCTTGTGGCGCTTTTTGGCGCTTGTGGGTATCTCCTTCTGTCCGGGACGACGGTTCCGACCCAGCGCGCATTTTTGATGATCGGCCTTGTCCTGCTGGCCGTGCTTCTCGACCGGACAGGTGTTTCCATGCGGCTGGTTGCCTGGGCAGCGTTCGCAATTCTACTGGTACAACCGGAAACCTTGCTTGGGGCTTCCTTTCAGCTTTCCTTTGCGGCTGTGATTGCCCTGGTTGCCGTTTACGAGCGAATTCACCTCTCGTGGACACGGGGAAAAGCTGCAGGCGGCATGTTTCGCCGTGCCGGTCTTTACTTGGCAGGGGTTGCGCTCACGACGCTGGTCGCCGGGATGGCTACCGCGCCCTTTGCCATTCAACATTTCAACCGGTTTGCCGAATATGGGTTGGCAGCGAATCTGATTGCCGTGCCCACGACCGCCCTTTGGGTCATGCCCTGGGCCGTGTTCGCCTTTCTGCTCATGCCCTTCGGCCTTGAGGCCTTTGCCCTGATCCCGATGGGGTGGGGTATCGCCGCTGTGATCGGAGCCGCAAAGACAGTGGCAGGCTGGCCAGGTTCGACCGTTCTATTGCCCTCGATGACAATGGCCGGCCTAACGGCGTTTACCCTAGGTGGCCTTTGGCTTTGCCTTTGGCGGCGGCGCTGGCGTTACTTCGGACTTGCGGGCATGGCCGCGGGGCTTGCAACGATCGGATTTTATCGGCCCCCGGATGTTCTCGTTTCCGAAAACGCAAAACTTTTCGCCGTACAGGCGGAAGCGGGTGGCTATCGCCTTTCTTCAAGGGCCGCCGCCCGTTTTGCCGGACGGGACTGGCTGCGGCTAGCGGGGGAAAGAGATGCCCTTCCTTGGCCAAAGGAAGGGAAAAGCGAGGACAGCCTGCTCACATGCGACAGCCTAGGCTGTATTTATCGCGCCCATGGGCAAACGGTGGCCCTTGTGTTTGAGAGCGGCGCCCTTGCCGAAGACTGCGCCATCGCTGGCGTCATCGTCAGCCGCGAACCGGTACGGAGCGGGGTTTGCAATGGGGCAGCGGTCGTGATCGATCGCTTCGACCTATGGCGAAAAGGCGGCCATGCGATCTGGCTGGAGGAAGAGGGCGTGCGCGTGCAAAACGTGCGCGAAATACAGGGAGTGCGGCCATGGGTGGCCGGACCTAGACGGCGCCAGAAAAATCGAAAGAATTAATATTGGCGATAGAGACCGACGAGCTTTCCTTGGATGTGCACCCGGTCCTTGCCGAAAATCCGCGTTTCATAATGCTGATTTGCGGGCTCCAATGCGATGGAGGCGCCCTTTCGGCGCAGCCTTTTTAAGGTGACTTCCTCGTTATCGATGAGGGCAACAACGATGGTGCCGCTTTCCGCCGTGTCACATTCCTGGATAATTGCCGTGTCCCCGTCATAGATGCCGGCATCAATCATCGAATCGCCCGCCACTTCCAGGGCGTAGTGATTGCCGGTTCCCATGAGGCTGGGGGGCACTTCGACCGTTGCCGTCGGGTCGCGCAGCGCCTCGATCGGCGTGCCGGCGGCAATGCGTCCAAACAAGGGCAATTCCACGGCTGCGCCTTCGGATTGCGTGTGGGTATCGCTTGCCTGAAGCGGACGACGAAAATTGCCTTGAATGACTTCGCCGACCGCATGGGGGCCGGCCGCCGTCTCCGGTAGTTTCAGGACTTCGAGCGCGCGCGCACGATGGGCAAGGCGCCGGATGAAGCCTCGCTCTTCCAAGGCCGTAATCAAGCGATGAATGCCGGATTTTGATTTGAGGTTTAGCGCCGCCTTCATCTCGTCGAAAGAAGGGGCGACCCCAGTTGCGTTCAGGCGCTGATGGATAAAGCTCAGAAGTTCATGCTGCTTCTTCGTCAACATCGGAACCTCCAGGCGCCTGATCCAGAAATTGCAGGCGCGGTAAAAAAGAACAAAAGGAAAACTTCCCTCATGTTCTACTTTAGTTCCGTTTGGGCGTCAAGAGAGCCGCTGCTGGCTGGGGCATCCCGGTTTTAGGAACCGGTGGCAAAATCCGGCAGGCGCAGGATGGGGACACGGTCCCCGATGGCCGCTGCTGCCGCGTGGGGAGGGCGAAGGACCAGGCAATCCGCATGGGCGGTTTGGGCAAGCATGGCGCTGTCCTGGCTGGGAAAGGGGGCGACGCGGCAAGTGCCATCCGGCTCACGGAGCGTTTTCGCGCGCAAATAAGCCTCTCTAGGACCGTTTTTTTCCATTGGCGCGGTAAGACGCGCCGTTTCCCGCGGTTGGGCTTGTTCCTTGAGACCAAGCAGGCTGGCAATGGCCGGGCGCAGGAAAAGCAGCCCCCCGACGACGACGGAAACGGGGTTGCCCGGAAGGCCCAAAAGCGGTGTGCCGTTGAGAAGTCCAAAAAGCGTTGGTTTTCCGGGCCGCGCGGCGACGCCCCAGAAATCAAGCGCCAGGCCTTCCTCGCCAAGGACGCTTCGTACGAGATCGTGGTCGCCGACAGAGGCCCCGCCGGACGTAACCAGCAAATCTGCCTCCGCCGCCTTTGCTACCAGGGCAAGCAGGGATTCGCGGCTATCCCGGGCGATGCCAATATCCATCGGCTCGCCTCCGAAAAGGCGAATGAGGGCGGCAAGCGTAAAGCTGTTCGAATTCACGTTGCTTTCAGGGGCAAGGGGTGTCCCCGGCAGGACAAGTTCGTCCCCGGTTGCAAGAATAGCAATTTTGGGTTTCTTCCGGACGGACAACTCCGGCAAATTCATCGCGGCGACGAGGCCGATCGCCTGGGGAGTGAGGCGGGTTCCGGCCTTCAATAGAATTTCGCCCTTTTCGAAATCGAGGCCGGCCGGGCGGACAAAATGCCCCTCCAGAACGCTTTCTTCCATGGTGATGGCCGTTCCCGCCGCCGTTGTAACCTCTTGAATGACGATCGCGTTCGCGCCGCCCGGCAGCGGCGCACCCGTAAAGATGCGGACCGTTTCACCGGCAGTTAGGGAGCCGTCAAAACCCTGTCCGGCACGGCTTTCGCCGATTTGATGGAGCGTTGCGGGGGCTGCCGCGACATCGCAGGCGCGCACGGCATAGCCATCCATCGCCGAGACGGCGACCGGGGGCTGGGCATGTTGCGCCATCAGGTCTTCAACCAGAACCCGGCCCAAGGCGTCGGAAAGGGCAATTTTTTCGGCGCCAAGCGGCGTCAGGCGCGCTTGGATTTTCCCGATTGCTTCCTCAACTGAAATCATCAGATAGCTTCATAAATACCTGATTTTCCACCAGATTTATAAACAAGACGAATGTTCGTGATTTGGATAGCACGGTCCACTGCCTTGCACATGTCATAAATCGTCAGCGCCGCTACCGAAACCGCCGTCATCGCCTCCATCTCAACCCCGGTTCGGGCCTTCAATCGGCAGCGCGCCGTAATCTCGACGGCGCTTTCTTCCGGGATGGAGGCGAAATCGAGTTCCACCGAGGTGAGCGGCAAGGAGTGGCAAAGGGGGATCAACTCTGCGGTACGTTTTGCGCCTTGAATGCCGGCAAGCCGGGCAACGCCGAGCACGTCGCCCTTTTTCACGCCGCCTTCCTGAATTTTTACCAGGGTTTCCGGCTGCATGCGGACAACGCCTTTGGCAATGGCGACGCGCTCCGTCTCGTCCTTTTCCGTGACGTCAACCATGGCGGCGTTGCCCTTGGCATCGAAATGGGTGAACTCCTTGGCCATGCTCAAGCCTCCGCCGTCCTGTTGCCATTGGGTTGAGCGAGGATTGTACGCGTCGCGGCGGCAACGTCCGTTTCGCGCATCAGGGCTTCGCCTATTAGGAAAGTGGTTACGCCGATTTTTGCCATGCGGGCAAGGTCGGCGGAAGTGGCGAGGCCGCTTTCGCAAACGACCAGCCGATCCGACGGCACCATCGGCGCCAGACGCTCGGTCATATGCAAATCCACCACCAACGTGTCGAGGTCGCGGTTGTTGATACCGATAAGGCGTGATTCCATGGCCAAAGCACGCTCCAGCTCGCTTTCCGAATGGACTTCGATGAGGACGTCCATGCCAAGCGCGAAGGCGGTTTTTTCAAGGGTTAGGGCCATGTCCGTGTCCAGGGCCGCCAGAATCAACAGCACGCAATCGGCGCCAAGCGCACGGGCTTCATAAATCTGATAGGGGTCCAGCAGAAAATCCTTCCGCAGGGCAGGGAGGGGGGCGGCTTCCCTGGCCTCAGCGAGATATTCGTCGCGCCCTTGAAACCAGGGCATATCCGTCAAAACGGAAAGACAGGTCGCGCCGCCGGCCGCATACGCTTTTGCCAAGGACGGCACGTCGAAATCCTCGCGGATTTGCCCTCGGCTTGGCGAGGCGCGCTTGATCTCGGCGATAAGGCCATATTTTCCAGAAGCGCGCGCCGCCGTCAGCCGGGCGAGAAAACCTCGGGCTGGCGTGGCGGCTTCCGCCAGCACGATCATTTCAGGCAAAGGGCGTTCCGCCTGGCAGTTGGCAAGGTGATCACGCTTTTCGGCGCAAATTCGGCTCAAGGTTCCGGTCACGTGCCTTTCCCGGCGTTCGTAATTTCGACGAGCTTGCGAAGGCTTTGCGCGGCCCGCCCCGTATCGATCGCGTCCGCGGCGAGGGCCGCACCTTGCCTCAGGTTTCTGGCCTTTTCGGCAAGGATCAAGGCTGCCGCCGCGTTGAGAAGGACGATATCGCGAAAAGGCCCCGTCTTGCCCGCCAACAATTGTTCAATGGCTTTGGCATTGGTGCGTGCATTGCCGCCCTTGAGCGCACTGGCCTTCGCGCGGGCAAGGCCCGCATCCTCCGGCGTCACCTCAAAGCTGCGAATCCGGCCACCACTAAGGGCCGCCACGTAGGACGTTGTTGTCGTCGTCAATTCGTCGAGGCCGTCCTTGCCATGGACAACCCAGGCACGTGTCGTTCCCAGCTTTTTCAGCACATGGGCCATCGGCACGACCCAATCCGGCGAATAAACGCCAAGAAGCTGCCGCTTGGCGCCGGCCGGGTTGGCCAGCGGTCCCAATAAGTTGAAGATCGTCCGCGTAGCAAGCTCTTTGCGGATTGCGGCCACGTGGCGCATCGCTTGGTGGTGACGGGGCGCAAACAAGAAGCCGACCTTCGCCTGACGAAAGGCCTGGCTTACTCGCGCCGGCGTTGCCTCGAGATTGACGCCTAGGGCCTCAAGCACATCGGCCGAACCGCATTTCGAGGAAAGGGCGCGGTTGCCATGCTTGGCGACGGGCACGCCGGCACCGGCAGCAACCAGGGCCGTGGCCGTTGAGATGTTCAGTGTGCCGGAGGCATCCCCGCCGGTGCCGCAAGTGTCGATGGCGCCTGCCGGCGCCCGGACCGAGCGGGCCTTGGCGCGCAGCACCCGCGCCGCGCCGGTGATTTCCGCAACCGTTTCACCCCGCACGCGAAGGCCCATGAGAAAGGCGCCGACCTCGGCCGGCGTCGCTGCACCGGTCATCAAGATGCGGAAAGCCGCCGCCGCTTCCTGTTCCTTCAGGGGCTTTCCGGTGGCGACTTTTGCAAGCCATGGCTGAAGGGCGCTTTTTCCTTTTGCCATCTCAGGCCTTTTTCGTGGCGAGTTTCATAAAATTTTCAAGCAGGCCATGGCCATTTTCGGAAGCAATGCTTTCCGGGTGAAACTGAACGCCATAGAGGGGCAGGGTTTTGTGGGCGAGGCCCATGATCAGGCCATCTTCCGTTTCCGCCGTCACCTCCAGACAATCCGGCAAGCTTTTACGCTCGACAATCAAAGAATGGTAGCGGGTTGCCGGAAAGGGATTTGGAAGGCCCTGAAAGAGGTCCGTTCCTTTGTGGTGGATTTCGCTGACCTTGCCGTGCATCGGCACCGGCGCACGAAGAACCTTGCCACCCATGGCCTGTCCGATTGCCTGATGGCCCAAGCAAACACCCAAAATAGGGAATTTTCCCGCTGCTGCCTGGATAAGGTCGAGACAGATCCCGGCTTGGTCTGGATCGCAAGGCCCTGGCGAAATAACAATCCCCTCCGGCGCGAGCGCCAAGGCGTCCCCAACCGTAATCGCATCGTTTCGCTGAACCACCATTTCCGCACCCAATTCACCGAAATAGTGGTAAAGATTGTAAACAAAGCTGTCGTAATTATCAATTAATAGAAACATATCAATGAATTATACTAATAAATCTAATGGTTAACATAAATTAATTTAATGCGGCTTCTTAGGTGTATTCATTGCAAATATAACAACTATTCTGACTTAGTGTGGTACGCGGTAATTATATCCGAATTGATAGACAGCCTTCTTGACCTTCTGGCGGCGAGAAGGTTTACATTCGCCCCATGGCAGGCATCCCGCACGAAAGGCCAGCTTACGCCGAAAGGGAAAGCTATTGAAAATTTTCGCTTCGTTTTTGGCTGATCTTTCGTGAGCAAACACAAAAAGAAGGCCGTCTCTTTAAGGCCCGTCCTGATGGCATCTCTTTTTCTTGTCATCGGCCTGGCAACAGGCGCGGGGTTGGCGCTTCTTTTCGTCGAGCGGACGGAAACGCCTAAGGTCGCTTCGGTAAAGCTAAGACCGGCCGAAATTGCCTCCAAAGCAGACCCGAAACCACCATGGCTGCACAACGCCGTTCCAGCGCCGGCGATTAAAGGGCGGCCGATGATCGCCATCATTCTCGACGACCTCGGTCCAAGTCCGGCACGGGCCTCCGCCGCAATTGCGCTTTCCGGCCCCCTTACGCTTGCCTTTCTTCCATATGCGGGCGCGCTTTCGGAACAGACGGCCGCCGCCCGGGCCGCTGGTCACGAGCTGATGATTCACGTTCCGATGGAACCGGAAGGGAAGAACGGCGATCCCGGGCCGCGCGCATTAATGGTGGATATGAAGCGGGGGGAAATTCTCGAGCGGCTGCGCTGGGACCTTGATCGTTTTGAACATTACGTCGGCATCAACAATCACATGGGCAG
>JAJFGH010000092.1 GCA_021776275.1 Alphaproteobacteria bacterium
CCGCCGGAATCGACGAGGTACAGCATGCCCGGAGCAAGTTTGCGGTCCGTTTTCGGCGTCGCATGGTAATGCACGACGGCGCCATGCTCGGCGGCACCGGAAATGGTCGGAAAGCTTAGGCCGCGGAAAAGATTGTTCTCGCGGCGGAAATTTTCCAACGCATCGGCTGCGGAAATTTCCGTCAAGCGGCCCTTCGGCCCCTCCTCCGCAAGAAAAGCCAAGAACCGAACCAGTGCGGCGCCGTCGCGGATATGGGCGGCACGGGCACCATCCAATTCGACCGCGTTCTTGCACGCCTTTGCAAGCGCGCAAGGGTCGTCGCCGTCGCGGACCCGGGCGCCCGCCTTGCGCAGGTGCGCATCGACCCAAACGGGCGTCGTGCGGGGATCGCAAAGCACCTCGCGACCATCCCGGCCCAATCTTTCCAAAAATTTTCCCAGGCTTTCCTTGGGCTGCACGCGAACGCCTTCACCGAGATGCGCGCGAAAATCGGGGACAAGCTTCCTCGGATCAATGAACCAATCCAGCGTCGCGTCCCGGTGAAGAAGGGCAAAGGAAAGCGGAAGCGGCGTCGTTGGCACATCGCCGCCGCGAACGTTCAAAAGCCAGGCGATCGAATCGGGCTGCGACAGAAAGGCGGCGTCGGTACCCGGAAGGCTATTTGCAATCTCGTTGCATTTTTCCGCGCTCGCCTTGCCGGCAAAGCGAAGGGCATGGGACACCACCGGCGAAATGGGCGGCGGCGGTTTGCCTTCCCAGACCGCATCGATCGGATTTGTCTCGCAGGCCACGAGGGAAGCATCTACCTCCCCGCAAACTTTTAAAAAGGGCGCAAGGCCCTTCGGTGTATGCAGCCAGGGGTCGTAACCGATTTTCATGCCGGCGCATAAGCCCGCCTTGAGCCATTGCTCAGGCGGGTCTTGAATCAAATGAAGGGGCGTGAAATGCCGAAGAGAGACCTCTTCGCGCAGCTGAAGCGTGTAACGCCCATCGACGAAGATTGCCGCCTGCTCCGCCAGAACGATGGCAAAACCGGCGGAGCCGGTAAAACCGGTGAGCCAGGCAAGGCGCGCCGCCGCGCGGGGAACGGTCTCGCCCTGATATTCGTCGCCCCTCGGGATCAAAAAGCCGTCCAATTTCAGGCGCCGAAGCTCGGCGCGCAACGCATCCAGCCGCCCAGGCGTTACGGCCTCTTCTTTTTCGAAATCCGCGCGGGCTGCGGCCTCCAGGGCAAGGAGGGCGGCGCGCAAATCGGGCGTCGGCGCTTGAGGCAACAGCGCGAGCCAGGCATCTCCCTCGCCCCCCTTCGGCGCCGCCGCCACCCCGGTCACGAGATCGCGAGCGGCCGCCGCCGAGAGCGCCACGCCCGCCTCGGCAAGCAGCGGCGTCAACGGATCGGAAGCTTCTTTCGGTTTTTTCAAACTTTTGGCCATGGCCCAAGGCTAGGCGGGCCTAGACATCCTTGCAAGGGCCGCCCTTCTGCAAGGCAAGCGTTGCCCATTCCCCCATCCGGTGACGGCCAAGCAGCACGAAGCCTGCCGCCCGGTAGCGTTGAAAGACCTTGGGCGCCTGGGCTGTCAGCAGGCCCGAAAGCAGCAAAATGGCGCCGGGCGCGGCATGCCTCGCCATATCGCTCGCGAGCGCGCAAAGGGGGCGGGCAAAGAGGTTCGCGGCCATAAGGTCGAAGGGCGCGGCGGCGCGCAATTCGCGGCTTGCGAAGCCGTCGCTTTCCACCAGCCGCAGAAGCGGGGAAAGGCCGTTGGCGCGCCCATGCCGGCGCGCGATCTTCAGGGCCGTTGGGTCCGAATCCGTAGCAAGGACCGGCACCTTCAAAGCGGCGGCCATCGCCAATGCCAAAATCCCGGACCCCGTTCCAAGATCGAGCGGCCTTTGAAACCGCCGCCGCCGGGTAAACCGATCGAGAAGCAGCAGCATCGTTTTTGTCGTCGCGTGCGCCCCCGTTCCAAAGGCAAGCCCCGCCTCGATTTCAAAAGCCAGCGTCCCCACCGGGGCCAGCCCGCGATCGTGGGTGCCGAAAACGAAGAAACGCCCGGCACGAATGGGCGGGCGTTGGCGCGCGGCCTCGCGCACCCAATCCTTTGGGGAAAGCGGCGTCACTTTCGGCTCCGGCGGCGCAATCCCGGTAGCGCTTGCCGCAAGCAGGAGAAGCGTTTGCAATTTTCCGGCTTCCGGCAGCGCCCGCGCATAGCCGGTCACCCGCCACGCATCTCCCTCTTCGAAGGTGGCAACGGCCTCCGTCAGGGCGCCGAGCGCGCGTTCGAAAACGGGCCGCGCAGGCGCCGGAACGGTCAGCGCAATCGCAAAACTTTCCGCCGGCTCATTCATCGCGTAAAAATTTCTCAGGCTGCGGTTACGAAACTTGCCATAACTTTTTTCCGCCCGGCCTTGTCGAAGGAAACGTCCAGCCGGTCGGCTTCCGTCGCAAGCACCCGGCCATAGCCGAATTTCTGATGGAAAACGCGCGTGCCAACGTCGAAAGCCGGCGCATCGCCGGCAACGATCCGGCTTTTTCCTTCCAGCGTCTGGCCACGATCACGGCCGCGCCGAGGGCGGTAACGGCCCGCCCCTTCCCAATGGTACCCGGCCTTTGCCTCGCGAAGGCCGCCCACGCCGCCTTGGGTGCCTCCGTAAAGCCCCGTCTCACGATCGACATCGACATGTTCGGACGGCAATTCGTCAAGAAAACGCGAAGGCGGGCTGCTTTGCCATTGGTTGTAGATACGCCGGTTCGCAGCATGGGAGAGGTAGACGCGCTTGCGGGCCCGGGTAAGCCCGACATAGGCGAGGCGGCGTTCTTCTTCGAGGCCATCCTTGCCGCTTTCATCCAGGGCGCGCGCATGGGGGAACACCCCCTCCTCCCAGCCCGGCAGGAAAACGGTATCGAATTCGAGCCCCTTGGCGCTGTGCAGCGTCATTAGGCTGACCATCTCGCTCGTCTCGCCCTTCGCGTCGTTGTCCATGACAAGGCTGACATGCTCGAGAAAGTTCGGCAGGGTTTCAAATTCCTCCAGCGCCGCCACCAACTCTTTCAGGTTTTCAAGGCGGCCCGGCGCATCCGGCGATTTGTCCCTCTGCCACATTGCCGTATAGCCGGATTCGTCCAACACCAGCGCCGTCAATTCATCATGGGCCATGTTGCCGAGCAGGCCCCGCCAACGGCCAAAATCTTCCAAAAGCCCAGCCAGCGCCGCTCTGGCCCGGGGTTTCAGCTCGTCCGTCGTGACAAGCTTGGCCGCGGCCGTCTCCAGCGACGTGCCCTCCGCCCGCGCCAATTGATGCACCGCCTGCAAGGTCGCATCGCCGATGCCGCGTTTCGGCGTGTTGACGATCCGCTCAAACGCAAGGCCGTCCTCGGGCTGCACGAGGACGCGAAGATAGGCGATCGCATCCCGGATTTCCTGACGCTCGTAAAAACGAAGGCTGCCAACCACGCGATAGGGCACGCCAAGGGTCACGAAGCGTTCCTCGAATTCGCGGGTCTGAAAACCGGCACGCACCAAAATGGCCATCTCGCTCAGGGAATTCGACTTCCGATGCAAATCTTCGATTTCCTCGCCAACCACCCGGGCCTCTTCCTCGCCATCCCACACGCCGCGCAGGACAAGCCGCTCGCCCTCTTCATGTTCCGTCCAGAGCCGCTTGCCTAGCCGCCCCGCGTTCTTGGAAATCAACTCCGAGGCGGCGCCTAGAATATGGTGGGTCGAGCGGTAATTGCGTTCAAGACGAATAACGCGCGCGCCGGGAAAATCTTTTTCAAAACGGAGAATGTTGCCCACCTCCGCGCCGCGCCAGCCATAGATCGATTGGTCGTCGTCACCGACGACACAAATATTTTGACTGCCCTTTGCAAGCAGGCGAAGCCACAAATATTGCGCGACGTTCGAATCTTGGTATTCGTCGACGAGCAAATATTTAAACCGGCGCTGCCACGTCTGCAGCACATCCTCGTGTTGGGTAAAAAGCGTTAGGCAATGGAGAATCAAATCGCCGAAATCGACGGCGTTCAGCGCCTGCAGGCGTTGCTGATAATGGGTATAGAGCTCGACCCCCCTGCCGCCGCCAAACTCGGTCATCTCGGAAGCCGTCACGCGGTCCGGCGTAAGACCGCGATCCTTCCACCGCTGAATCAGGTTGGAAAGCACCCGTGCCGGCCACCGCTTCTCATCCAGATTGGCCGCCGCCAGCACCTGTTTCAGCAGCCGCAACTGGTCGTCCATGTCCAGAATCGTGAAACTGGGCTTGAGGCCCAAAAGCTCGGCATGGCGGCGCAGAATTTGTGCGCAGACCGAATGGAAGGTGCCGAGCATAAGCCCCTCGACGGCACGCCCGATCAACGTGCCCACCCGCTCTTTCATCTCGCGGGCCGCTTTGTTCGTGAAGGTAACGGCGAGGACCTGTCCGGGGACCGCTTTTCCCGTCAGCAAAAGATGGGCAATGCGCGTCGTCAGCACGCGCGTCTTGCCCGTGCCCGCCCCGGCCAGCACAAGCAGCGGGCCGTCGAGAATTTCGACCGCCTGGCGCTGTTCCGGGTTGAGGCCTTCGAGATAGGGAGCGCCCTGGCCGCTTGGGGCCGGAACTGGCATCGCCTTTTCGAGATCCGCGCTTGTCATGCCCGTTTATACCCCATTCCGGGCCGGCGCCATCCTAGCTTTCGCCGTGCTCCTCGGCGCGGGCGTTGAGCAGGGCCTGGTTGTAGGCGCGGACCGCATCCGCCTCGTGCAACGCCCCCAAATGCACATCCGGGCCTTCGCGCCCGACGGAGGCGCCGACGCCGATGGAAGCGGCAGACGTAAACGCCGCGCCAAGGCCGCCCAGCAGCGGCATGCGGCCGCCGTGATAGGCCACCGATTCGATCGCTTGCGCAACGCCCAGCGGCTCTCCCCCCGTCATCCAATACAAGATTTGATCGTTGCGGGTGAGGCGGCCTAGCCTAGCAAAGAAAGAACGGAAGCTTGCGGGTCGTTCGGCCATGCGCGAAAGCCCTTTTCAGCCGTCAGCCCTGCCGCCGGGGCTTCACGGCGATTTGCCGCCCCACCTGTTCCGGCACGGGCAATTGCGAATGGGCCGCAAGCGCCGCTTCAAGCCGCCCCAGGACGGCGTCCGGAAAGGGCACCGCGGCGCGCTTCTTCATATCCACATGGACAACCATCAGCTCTTCGGTCGCCGAAAGGTAGTTTTTCTCGGAGTGGTGAAGTTCCAGAAAGACGTGCATCCGCTTTTCGTCAAAGCCAAGCAGGCGCGTCGTCACGTGAAGGGGGTCGCCAAGCTGAAGCTCGCGCTTGTAAACGACATGGGCCTCGACCGCAAAAACGGACCGGCCTTCCGCCTTGACGTATTCCGGCCCCAAACCCAGATAGGTCCACCATAGATCCGTCGCCTCGTCGAAGGCCCGCGTATAATAGGCGACGTTCATATGCCCGTTGTAATCGAGCCAGTCCTTCTCGACCCGGTTCTTGTATGCGCAAAACGGCGTTGGAATCGCCTCACTGTTCATCGGCCAACCTTTTTCCTTTCTCGCCAACTATAACGAAATTTACTTGCGCTCGTAAGCCAGGTTCGACGCGAGCCAGGTTTCCGCCTGCTCCATCGAGACGCCCTTTCGTTTTGCATAATCTTCCGCCTGATCGCGCCCGATGCGGCCGACGCCGAAATATTGGGATGCGTCTTCGGCAAAATAAAAGCCGGAGACGGATGCCGCGGGCAGCATGGCGAAGCCTTCCGTCAATTGAATGCCTGCGCGTGGCGTCGCCTCGAGCAGATCGAAAAGAGCCGTTTTCTCGCTATGGTCCGGGCAGGCCGGATAGCCGGGCGCCGGACGAATGCCGCGATAGGCCTCGGCGATCAGGCCCACATTGTCGAGGTCCTCTTCCGGTGCGTACCCCCAGAACTCCTTGCGCACGCGTTCGTGCAGGCGTTCGGCAAAGGCCTCGGCCAGACGGTCGGCCAGCGCGCGCAGCAGAATACCGTTGAAATCGTCATGGTCGCGGGCAAATTCGGCCAGCTTTTCCTCAATCCCGATCCCCGCCGTCACCGCGAAGGCCCCGAGATAATCGGCAATCCCGCTTTCCTTTGGGGCAACAAAATCCGCAAGGCAGAAATTCGCGCGCCCTTTCGACTTCGCCATTTGTTGGCGCAGGAAGTGAAAGGTCGTTCGCACGTCGTTTCGGGAATCGTCTTTGTAAAGCTCGATGTCGTCGTCATGCACCGTGTTTGCCGCATAGAAGCCAAAGACCCCTTTTGCGGTCAGCCAGTTCTCGGCAACGATGCGCTCCAGCATGGCCTCGGCGTCCTTGAACAATTGGCGCGCCGCCTCGCCCACTGTCGCATCCTCCAGGATGGCGGGGTAGTTGCCGGCAAGCTCCCAGGTCTGGAAGAAAGGCGTCCAATCGATACGCGCCGCCAACTCGTCCAGCGGGTAGGCGTTTAAGGATTTCAACCCCAGGAAGGCCGGCCGCGGCGGCGACGCTTTTTCCCAGGCGATTTGAAACTTTGCCTGACGGGCTTCTTCAAGGCGCAACCCCGTCTTGCCATCCTTTGCCTTGTAGCGGGCGCGAACGGCGTCGTAGTCCTCGCGAATGCCGGCAAGGAAGGCTTCCCCTTGCGTCTCGCTCGCAAGCGCGCTGGCCACGCCGACGGCACGCGACGCGTCCAGCACATGGACCGTCGAGCCCTGATAATGGGGTGCGATCTTCACCGCCGTATGGGCCTTCGACGTTGTGGCGCCGCCGATGAGAAGTGGAATGGCAAAGCCTTGCCGCTCCATCTCCCGGGCATTTGTCACCATTTCCTCCAGCGACGGCGTGATCAGG
>JAJFGH010000093.1 GCA_021776275.1 Alphaproteobacteria bacterium
CCGATCCGCCGTTTCGATAGGGCTTCATGCCGTTGTTGCGGCAGAGGAAATTTCGAAACGTCGATGACATTGTCCAGCATGCGGACGGCCGTCGTGACGATTTCGGAAAGTTCGGTTTCGTCGATCCGCGCGTGTTCTGAAAAAGGGTCGCGGACCAGGCGCGCCAAATTGATAGAGCCCAACAAGCAGGCGCCATAGGGCGGCAGGGGTTGTTCGCCGCAAGGATTCGTTGCGGTGATGTCCTCGCAGTACGAGAGATTGTTGCGCTGATTAATGCGGTCGATAAAGATGACGCCGGGTTCGGCATAGGCGTAGGTTGCCCGCATGATCTTGTCCCACAGCTCGCGGGCCGGAAGGCTTTTGTGGCAAACCCCGTCGAAGGCAAGCTCCCACGATTCATCCGCTTTCAGCGCCTCCATGAACGCATCCGTCACCAGCACGGAAAGATTGAACATGCGGAGCCGGCCTGCCTCCTGCTTTGCTTCGATGAAGGCTTCGATATCGGGGTGGTCGCAGCGCATCGTGGCCATCATGGCGCCGCGCCGCGAGCCGGCGCTCATGATCGTTCGGCACATGGCGTCCCAGACGTCCATAAAAGAAAGCGGCCCGGAGGCGTCTGCGCCGACGCCATGAACCGGTGCGCCCTTTGGCCGAAGTGTCGAGAAATCATAGCCGATGCCGCCGCCTTGCTGCATCGTCAGCGCGGCCTCTCGCAAATGCTCGAAAATGCCGCCCATATCATCGGGGATGGTCCCCATGACAAAGCAGTTGAAAAGCGTCACCTCGCGCTGGGTGCCCGCGCCGGCGAGGATGCGGCCGGCGGGCAGAAAATGAAAATCCGCCAGCGCTTCGTAGAAGCGATCCGCCCAGGAAGCCGCGTCTTTTTCCGGCTCGGCAAGGGCCGTCGCAATGCGCCGCCAGCTGTCCTCGATCATCTTGTCCACAGGCTCGCCCGTGCCCGTCTTGAGGCGGTACTTCATGTCCCAGATCTGTTGGGAAACCGGCGTGGCAGAAACCATGGGGGTGCTTATACCTCGTGAAAGGGGGAGCGTAGCAACTTCCGGCAAGGGCCGGGAAGTCCTTCTAAAAGCTGACTATTTTAAGATCGAACCCCGTGACTCTAGGGGGGCGGAACTTCGTCGTCAAGGAAATGTTCCTGTTATGTTTCCACAGGAGCGGCGGGTGTCAAGGTCATGTTCTTAGACCATAATTTTAGGTTACCCCGGCTTTTCAATTTATCCACAGCTTCATCCACGCCATTTCGCTGTGAAATTTTTAGAGGTTATTTCCCGGTCTCGGCCGCTTCTTGAAGGAGCTTGGTTGTGGCAGCTTCGATCCGCGCTTCGAGCTCTGCCAGGAAAGCGGCTTTTTCGAGGCCCGCCGGAATGGGGGGCAGAAATTCCAGAACGATTTTTCCGGGGCGTTTCAGAAAACTGCGCCGGCGCCAGAAAAGACCGGAATTCAATGCCACCGGCACAACCGGCAGATGAAGATGCCGGTAAAGCGCCACGACCCCTGAGTGATAGGGGCGGTGGCTTCCTGGCGCGACGCGCGTTCCCTCCGGGAAAATCACGATTGGGCGCCCTTCCTCCACGGTATTTCGCGCGCTCTGCAACATGCGTCGAAGCGCCTTTACGCCCCGCTTGCGATCGATTGGAACGAGGCCGGCCTTCCATACGTAAAGACCGAAAATTGGAATAGAGAGAATTTCGCGCTTCAACACAAAACTTGGGTCGCGCAGAAGAAAAACATACGCCATCGTTTCCCATGCGGATTGATGTTTCGACGCAACAAGAAAGGGGCCCTTCGGCAATTGTTCCCGCCCGCGAATCTCGGTCGTAATGCCGGCAACATGTGCCAGCAGCCACGCCATGCTTCGCGTCCAAAATTTTTCCAAGTGAAGCAGATAGCGTCTGGGAAGCAAAAGAATCGGCAGGCAGACAAGGGCGAGAATCGCCGTCCAGCCGAAGAACAGCACGTTAAAACCGGTGGAACGCAGGAAGGTCATGCTGGCAAGACGCCGGTTATGATTTCGGATGCAAAGAAGCGCAAGCGTGCCAGAAGAAACTTATGGTATTCGACCAGCACCAGCTTGGCGGATCCTGGCCATCGCCACCATTGTTCGCGGTGAAAATTTTTCGGAAAAACGGGATGGGGAACAATCTTCGCGTATGGGATCGCATGCCGGAATTCCAATAGGCTGCGCGGCATGTGATAGCTTGCCGTAACGAGACGCAGGGATAGCAATTTTTCCTTTCTTACCCAGCTTGCCGTTTCGCGCGCGTTGCCGATCGTATTGCTTGCTTCGTAGCCCAGCTCGATGCAGCAATTCACCTCTTCCTGGGTAAGGGGGCCCTCTGGAAGAATGTCGCTTGCCTGCACGCGGGCGTTGACGCCGGAAATAAAAAGTTTTTCTCCCATCGCGGCAAGATAAAGGCCGACGCCAACTTCAAGGCGTTCGCTGCCGCCTGTAAGCACGACAATGGCATCCGTGTGGGTGCGTTCGTCCGTGATGCGTTCTGGAATCCGTTGGGAAAAACAGACGAGGCCATAGGCCCAGGCCAACCCACCGAGGGCAAGGAAAAGGAGGAGAAAATAGCAAGGCGCCCGCGAGGGGCGTTTGCGAAAAATGGGGGCCCTTCTCATTTTCT
>JAJFGH010000094.1 GCA_021776275.1 Alphaproteobacteria bacterium
TCAAGCAACCGCTTCGGCAGCGTGTCGTCGGTTTTCGACAGGCCTGCCTTGTTGTTGAACATCCGCTCCAGATTCCAGACCCGCTCGCCGACTTCCATCATCTTTTCCATGGACCAATCGCCCTCGCAGCCGCTGTTGACGAGCTGCTGATACTGGTCGAGGGTCCAGGCAAAATTCGGGAACAGGCAAAGCCCGGTTGAATCGATGGCCGCCGTCACGTCCTGGGAAAACTTCGTGATCTCTGCTTTGCCCTCGGTTTCCAACGGGTCCACCTTCATGTGGACGCCGAAAATCTCGTCGGCGATGGTGTAGCCGCGAAGATGGCAGGCACCGCGATTGCTGGTGGCATAGGCGAGGCCGATGCCCTGGGCGCCGCGCGGGTCGTAGGCCGGGAATTCCTGGCCCTTGACGGTCATGGCGACTTCCGGATGGCCGTATTTTTCGCACAACAGCTTGGAACCGAGGCCAATGTCCTTGCCGAAGCCTTCGTTGCGGCCGGTCAATTCGACGAGTTCGACCAGGGCTTCCGCCGATCCAAAGTTCAACTTGATGCCGCCGGTTTCCTTCTCGGTGATGTAGCCGCGCTCAAAAAGTTCCATGGCCGCCGCAACCGAGGCGCCGAAGGAAATCGTGTCCATGCCCTGTTCGTTGCAGACGAAATTGGCGAAAGTCAGGGCTTCCAGATCGTCGATGCCGCAATCGCCGCCCATGGCCCAGGACGTCTCATATTCAAGCCCGCCCGAAGCGCCGAGGTAACGCGGCTTGTCCTTCACGGAAAAATGGCTTGGGTCGATCCGCGAAATTCGGCCGCAGGCAATGGTGCAACCGAAGCAGGCGGCATTGCGAACCATGTTCGTCTTGCCGTCCGATTCGCGTTTTTCGAACATTGCCTCGCCGCCGATCCGGTTGGCGCCGTCGAATTGCACTTCCTGATGGTTGCGCGTCGGATAGATGCCAGACTCGTTGATAACGCTGGTCACGCCTTGGGTGCCGTATTGCGGCAGGCCTTCGCCGGTGAACGCGCTTTCCTTCAAATCCCGTTTCGTGTCGCGGGCGATTTCCATGAACTCGCGCGGGTTTTCAATCTTCACGCCTTGGGTGCCGCGGCACGCAATTGCTTTCAGGTTTTTCGAACCCATCACCGTGCCGACGCCCGAGCGCCCGGCCGCCCGATGCATATCGTTGACGATGCAGGCGTATTTCACGCCCGCCTCACCGGAAACGCCGATCGAGGCAACGCGGATCAATGGGTCCTGGTGGTTCTTTTTGATCCATTTTTCCGTCTCCCAGACGGTGGTGCCCCAAATCTTGTCGGCCGGTTCCAAGGTAACCTTGCCGTCATTGATCCAGAGATAGACGGGCTTGGGGGCCTTGCCTTCAAGGATCAGCATGTCGTAGCCCGCGAATTTCAGCTCGGCGCCGAAATAGCCGCCGGAGTTCGAGCAGGCGATGGCGCCCGTCAGCGCGCCTTTCGTGGTGACCGTGTAACGGCCGGACGTCGAAGCGCTGGTCCCGGTAAGCGGGCCGGTCCCGAAAATAAGCTTGTTCTTTGGCGAAAGCGGATCGACCGTCGGGTCAACTTCCTCGTAGAGGTATTTCGCAGCCAGGCCGCGGGAGCCAAGATAAAGCTGCGCCCACTCCATGTTGAGGGGTTCGGCCTCGCAGGTTCCTTTCGTCAGATTGACCCGTAAAATCTTTCTATGCCAACCCATGATGCTCTCTCCTGATGTTCAATGCCCTGCAGAGATTTTCGGCTCATCCGTCTGCTCTGCGCCGGTATCGGTTTTTGCGGCCCAGGACCGCATCTTGTCGAGCCCTGTCCAGTTCGCATCCACATAGGTAATGGCTTCGGTCGGACAGGCCTTCGCGCAGGCCGGATCGCCGCCGCAAAGGTCGCATTTGATAACTTTGCCTGAAGACTGGTTGTAATTCACCGTGCCGAACGGGCAGGCGATCGTGCACACTTTGCAGCCGACGCACGTCGCCTCGTCGACGATTTTGGCGCCCGTCTCGGCGTTCAGTTTGATGGCGTCGACGGGACAGGCCTGAAGGCACCACGCTTCCGCGCATTGGGTGCAGGTGTAGGGAACGAAGCGTCCCTGTTCCTCGAAATTGAAAATCTTAATGCGGGAATGCGCCGGGTTGAAGGAGCCCTCCAACTCAAAGGCGCAGGCCATTTCGCATTGCAGACAACCCGTACATTTGTTGGGGTCGATGTTTAGGGATTTCTGCATTCCGGTATCTCCCCCTGTATCCGTTTTCTTAAAGCGTTTCTAGACGACAGTGCTTTGTTCTATATCGGAAAATTAAAAGCCGCCAGCGCGCCTGTCAACGCGCCGCCCTTTATCCTGGGTCTTTACCTGCGGCCTTCCGGCGGCGCTTGCCCCAGTATATCGCGGCTGAGGCTCGAGGATAACTCCAAAGACTTTATGGTTTTTCCCGGTTTTCCAACGAATGCGGGCCGGGCGGCTTGTGCCGGCGTCCGGCCGGGGCCCGTCGATTTGCCCTCAATAGCCAGCCTCGAGATCGGCGAGAGTTTCCTCGTCCAGCTCGAAGGTTTCATTACAATGGGGGCAAACCAGCTTGCCGTCCTTCCGGGGGGTTTGCTGCAACGGGTAACGATAGGTGCAATGCTTGCACTTGTAGAGGATATCGGGGAGCTCGTTCTCCGGGCCCGACTCTTCGTTTTCCATTGTTTTCCCTCCTCTGGCGGCCTGGTTTTTGCGATATCCGGGCCGTTGGCCGCTTATGCGCCGATTTCAAGGTCGCTTAGGACCTCTTCGTCCAACTCAAAGGTCTCTCCGCAATGGGCGCAAGCCAATTCGCCTTCCTTTTGCGGCGTTTGCTGCAACGGATAGACATAGGTGCAGTGCTTGCACCGAAAGAGGATATCGGGAAGCTCGTTTCCGGGGTTCTGATTTTCCATCGTCCCCCTGCCTCCTTTGAGGGAGGGCAATCATAAGCCCGCATGAAAGGGGTGGCAACCGCCTAGGCGCGCCTGGGGTTTTGGAAAAAACCCAAGGATTTAGGGGGGGCTCTGTAACGAAGTTTTAACCAAGTCCGCCTATTTTCCAGGGAAGATGGACCCAAGGTGAAATCCCTAATTTCCGATCGAGGCCCAATCACGGCATGACGGAACGGCTTACCCAAACGGACGTTGCCAAGCTCCTAAACGATTCTTCGCCGGACGCGCGCGCGAACGCGGCGGCCAAGATTGCGGGACAGTTCAACGCCGGCGATCTGAATGCGACGGAGCGCGGGCTCGCCGAGCAGATTTTCCGCGTCATGGTGCAGGACGCGGCGCTTCGCGTGCGCGAGGCGCTTTAAAGGCCTGCGCGTTTCTTCCCCACGATGTGGCGATTGCCCTGGCCAAGGACGTGGATGTGGTCGCGGTGCCCGTTCTGGAAGCAAGCGAAGTGCTGACGGATACCGACCTTCTTGAAATCATTCAGAACCAGGGCGCGGAAAAACAGCTTGCCATTTCCCGGCGCAGCCAGGTTTCCGAGCAAATTTCCGACGCGCTTGTCGAAACGGGCGAGGCCAAAGTCGTTGCCAGCCTGGTTCGTAACGAAGGCGCGGCGCTTTCCGAAAAAAGCCTGCATAAGGTTCTCGATGACTTTGGCGAAACCGAATCGGTTCATGGGCCGATCGTAAAACGCATGCAGCTTCCGGTCGCAATTTCGGAGCGGCTGGTGACGCTTGTTTCCGACAGCTTGCGCGAGCATCTCGTGTCCCATCACGACCTTTCGTCCAGCGCGGCAAGCGATTTGATTTTGCAAAGCCGCGAGCGTGCGACGCTCGGTCTGCTCGACAAGCAGGACGACGAGCCGCCGACGGAAATACTCGTCCGGCAATTGCATGAAAACGACCGCCTGACGCCGGGGATCATTCTGCGCGCGGCTTGCGTCGGTGATATCGATTTTCTCGTTACCAGCCTCGCGATCCGCGTTGGCGTGCCGACCCAGAACGCCTACCAATTGATTTTCGATAAAGGCCCGTTGGGCCTGCAGGCGATTTACCAACGGGCGGATTTGCCGGACAATCTCTATCCGGCATTCCGTATTGCCATCGACGTTGCCACGGAAACGGATTACGACGGCGAGGCTTTCGATCAAGAGCGGCACAGCCGCCGTATCATCGAGCGCATCCTTACCCAATATGAGGATTTGCGGGGCGACGATATCGAATATCTCTTGGGCAGGCTGACGAAGTTGGACGTGGCGGAACACACCCAGGAACTTCAATAGGCCACCGCAATAATCAGCGGCGCTCGGGCCGTTCTTCGGCGGAAAGCCTTTAGGCCCTAATTCGCCACTGGCTTCCGGCACCAGAAAAGATAACCAAGCATCTCGATAAAAATCTCCGGGTGGGCTTTCTCGAAGCGCTCCCACGAGGAAAAATCCGTCATGCTCGGATCGGCCGGGTATTCCTTTCGGTAGAGATTCTTGATCGATAAAGCGCCCTCATAAAACTGGAAGCCGAGAAAGTCGAGCGACTGGCCATCGATCATCTTCTGAATTTCAGGGATGGTGTACCGGTGTTCTTGGACGTGGAAGATAAGATCTCGGCAACCGCTTAGCGCGAAGAAGTCGTGAAAGACCATGAGGTCGGAGAAGTCTTCATATTTTCCCAACAGCATTTCCCTCCGGAAGTTTCGGATATCCTTTGCCGTCGGTTGAAGGTCCAGTTCTTGAATCCGTTTGCGCGCCTGAACAATATCTTTTCGGGCGGCTTCCCCATAAAGCCCTATGAGCATGAACCCACCTGGGCGAAGCAGCCGCGTGAGGACCGACCAACCTTTCTCCGGTTCTTTCATGTGGTGGAGTACGCCGGCGCATTCGATGACGGGGAACTGGCGGCCCAGGCAATCGAGGTCAAGGATGTCACCTTGATGGAACTCGATGTTTTTGATGTTGAGTGCCTTCGCCATGCGGCGCGCATAGGCCATGCTGCTTTTGCTCAAGTCGACCGCCGTGATTTTGGCGTCTCCGTAGGAAAGAGCGCGAAGGATGACGTGCTTGCCGGTGCCTGAGCCGGCGATCAGTACCTCCAAGGGGGGTTCCTTAAGGAAGCTTGGAAGCGTCGCTTGAGGGTGGAGCTGCGCCATCGTGCCCGCTAGCGTCGATGGCGGCTCACGATCGATGGAAAGCCAGCGTGGGTACGGATTTTCTTCGTATTGAGATTGGACGGCGCGGGATGTGGCGTCCTCGATTTTCGTAAGCGAGGGGATTTCGTCCTTGATTTCCTGTTCTTCGAACCAGTCGAGAAGCGTGCGCTGAACGATTGGCTGCAGGTAGTCAGGCCAGGTGACCAGGGAAACGTCTTTCAGCTTCTCAGCAATGGCAAGCGTATGCAAAGGCGCGTAAAGTGCGAATAGAAGAAGTTTGCGGAAAAACGCTTCGTCCAACGGCCCTGCGGATACGAGATTGGATTCGATATCGGCTTTCAAGGAAGCCCATTTTGCTTCCTCTTCCTCGCTTACCCAGAAAACATATTCGTTGTTGAATCCTTGCTCGGCGAGTGCGGATAGGAAGGGAAAATGCGCCTTCACTACCCCTTCCGCCAGAAAGAATTGGCGGCGAAGGCGTGTCAGAAAAAGCTCAAGCTCACCATCGGCGTTCACCGTTTTTTTGAGAAGGGCTCTCAAAAGCCCATCGGAAAGAAGGCCGTCCTTACACTTCAAATCCACTTCCGTAGCCTTCCAGTCGGTCCGATATTTTTGTTTCAAGAGACCGGCGGCGGGGCGGGCGAATATTTGATGTGCGATGTCGGGAAAGGCGAGCCCTTTTTCCATCAGCGCTACGTGGTGGGCTTCGTATGCTTCCGGTTGGATGCGAGCCAAGGCATGAAACAGGCCGGTTTGAATCAGGGCATTGTCCGGTAGTTGTCGAAGGGCGGCCTCGAAATACGTGCACGCCTCCTTCATATGCCCGCAATCGCTTTTGATGGCGCCGAGCTTGGCAAGGAATTCCACGTTTGTCGGTTCAAGCGCAAGCAGGGCCTCGTAATGGGGGCCGGCCTCTTTCAAGCGCCCCAACGCAAGCAGCGTGTTGGCGAGTTGATAGCGCGCTGGCGTGAGACTGGGCTCGAGCTTCAATGCCGTTTTATAGTGCCGTACCGCTTCCTCCATCTGCCCCAACGCCATGAGGGCTTGGCCGAGATGCATGTGGAAGGTCGGGGCAGAGGGATTGCCTGCGATCGCCTGGCGAATGAGCGTCACGGCGCCTTCGCAATCGCCCCGCTGATGGGCGAGCACGCCAAGCAGGTGCAGTGCGTCCGGCTGATTGGGTTCCTGGGCGAGGATTTTGCGGTAAAGCGCTTCCGCCTTTTCCAGCCGGCCGGCCTCATGATGACGCAAGGCTTCCGTGAGGATATTGGAGTTCATCGTTCGTTTCAGGCGCGCTTCGGTGCTCGCATTTTAAGGAACTGGTCGGAGTGAGAGGATTCGAACCTCCGACCCCCGCCTCCCGAAGGCGGTGCTCTACCAGGCTGAGCTACACTCCGATCTCAAGGGCCGCCTTATACCCTTAAAGCCGGACGCCCGACAAGCGGGGCCAGGGCCGGGGTCTGCCTAATAGGCGCGGTCGATGCAGAAATCGACGAGGTCCGCCAGGGCGGCCTTTTCCGGGCCATCGGGGAAGATGCCAAGCGCGTCGCGGGCCACGGACCCGTAATGGCGCGCGCGCTCGATCGAATCGGCCAGCGCCTCGCGGGCCGTCATGATCTCGATCGCGCGTTCCAGATCGCCTTCTTTCTGGTCCAGATTTTCGACCGTTCGGCACCAGAAGGCGCGCTCGTCCTCGTTGCCGCGGCGAAACGCCAGCACGATGGGCAGCGTGATCTTTCCTTCCCGGAAGTCGTCGCCGATCGTCTTGCCAAGGGTCGCCTGTTGGGCGGAATAGTCGAGGACATCGTCGACAAGCTGGAAGGCCGTGCCGAGGTTGAGGCCATAGCTTCGAAGCGCTTCCTCCTCGACCTGGGGACGCTCCGCCAGCACGGCGCCAATCTCGCACGCCGCGGCAAACAAATTTGCGGTTTTCGCCTGCACCACGTCCAAATAATTCGCCTCGCTGGTTTCCGGCTCGTTTGCGGTCGAAAGCTGCATCACTTCGCCTTCGGCGATGATGCTTGCCGAGTCCGAGAGGATGGAAAGCACTTTCAGCGATCCGTCGGCCACCATCAGCCGAAAGGCGCGCGCAAACAGAAAATCGCCGACAAGCACGCTGGATTCGTTTCCCCAAAGCGCATTTGCCGAAGCTTCGCCGCGGCGAAGGGCGCTCTCATCGACGACGTCGTCGTGAAGCAGCGTTGCCGTATGGATGAATTCGACGCTGGCCGCGAGGCCGACATGACGCATCCCCTTATAGCCGCACATTCTGGCCGAGGTCAGCGTCAACACCGGCCGCAACCGTTTGCCGCCGGATGCGATGAGGTGCTGGGCAAGTTGCGGGATGAGGGGCGCCCGGCTTTGCAGATTCGTCAAGATGACCTGATTGACCGCTTCGAGATCTTCGCGGACCAGCGCCGTTATCCGCTCAAGGGCGGCGTGCGCCTTGCGGTCAGCGGCGCCAAGGTTTACGACGACTCCCACGGTGATCCCTTGCGTTGCTTGATGTGCAGCCGGTACGCTTGAGCATAGAAGTCCCCTTCCGCGCCGGTCAAGCCGCTTATCCTTATGAAAGAACTGTTGCGTACAAACGATCCGGTGCTGCTTTCCCTGGTTTTGGCGCGCCTGGAGGCCGAGGCCATCCCGGCGGTCGTGCTCGATACGCATATGAGCGTTCTGGAGGGAAGCGCCGGCGCCATCCCAAGGCGCCTGATGGTCGCCGAGGATGGCTTTTCACGGGCTCGGAAAATTCTGGAAGATGTGGAAGCGAGCGGCGATGAAGCCGGCGCCTGAATGGAGCGAGGATACGCTGCTCGATGGCCGGGTAAAGTTAACCCAGGCGCGTCGCGGCTATCGCGTGGCCATGGATCCGGTGTTCCTTGCCGCCGCCGTGCCGGCGCAGCCGGGCGAACGCGTTCTCGACATCGGCACCGGCAGCGCCGCGGCTTCCCTTTGTCTGATCCAGCGTGTGGCGGGCGTGGCGGTCGATGGCCTCGAGATTCAAGAACCGCTTTGCCGGCTTGCGGAACGGAACCGGCATTTGAACGGGGCGGGCGATTGCCTGCGCATCCTTCCCGGCGATCTTTTGGCGCCGCCCGCCGCTCTCGAACGGGCGTATGACCACGTGATGGCGAACCCGCCGCATCTGGAGGCGGCGAAGGCCAGCCCGGTGGCCACGTCCGAGCGCGCCACCGCCCATGTGGAAGGCGAGGCGCGCCTTGGCGATTGGGTGCGTTTTGCCCTTCGCCTGGCGAAACCGTTGGCCACCCTGACCTTTCTGCACCGTTTCGACCGGCGCGATGAATTGCTGGCGCTGCTTTCCGAAGGCGCGGGTGCGCTGAAGGCGTTTCCGCTGCTTCCCATGACCGGGAAACCGGCCAAACGCGTCCTCGTTCAGGGCCGCAAAGGGGCGGCGGCTTCTGTGACCCTTTGCAGGGGGCTTTGCCTCCACGCTGCGGGCGGTGCCTATACGGAGGAAGCGCAGGCCGTTCTCCGCGCGGGCAAGGCGTTGCCTCTCGACCTGGCCTAACGGCGCCGGTTGGCAACCCGCCTTCCTCACCTTATGGTTTGGCAAGCGCGTGCAAACCGGTCGGCCCCGGTTTCGGTGACGCGTGGCGGCATTTTCCTGGGGCCGGAACGTAAGGCAGCATGTTTGCACTCGGTCTCGTTAAGCTCTTCGTCGCGGCGATCGTCGTCGCCGTTCTTTGGTACGGCTATCGCTGGGTCGCAGCCATGTCCGGAAAAATGCGCGATGGGGACGCAAAGCCGGGCTCGGTGGAGATGAAGCCATGCCCGGTCTGCGGAACCTACCGCCCGGCCCAGGAGACCAAGGCTTGCGAGCGTGAGGATTGCCCCTACAGGTGATGCACCCATGACGCGGCCACCCTCTTTTCAGGAGCTTATTTTGCGCCTTCAGTCCTTCTGGTCGGAGGAAGGCTGCGTGCTGTTGCAGCCTTACGACATGGAGGTGGGCGCCGGCACCTTTCACCCGGCGACGACGCTGCGCTCGCTTGGACCGAAGCCGTGGCGTGCGGCCTATGTGCAGCCGTCGCGACGGCCATCGGATGGGCGCTATGGGGAAAATCCCAATCGCCTGCAGCATTACTATCAGTTCCAGGTGATCTTGAAGCCTTCGCCCAAAGACGTTCAGGACATCTATCTGCGGAGCCTTGCCTGTCTCGGGATCGATCCGATGCTCCACGACATCCGTTTCGTCGAGGACGATTGGGAAAGCCCGACCCTTGGCGCCTGGGGCCTTGGCTGGGAGGTTTGGTGCGACGGCATGGAGGTGACGCAATTCACCTATTTCCAGCAAGTCGGCGGCATCGAGTGCGATCCGGTCTCGGCCGAGATCACCTATGGGCTCGAACGGCTGGCCATGTATGTGCAAGGGGTCGAGAACGTTTTCGATTTGGATTGGAATGGCGCGTCGGGCGATCGGCGCGTGACCTATGGCGACGTTTTCCTGGCGAACGAGCGCCAATATTCGGCCTACAACTTCGAACATGCGAACACGGAGCGCCTGTTGCATCATTTCACGGACGTCGAGTCGGAATGCAAAGATTTGATCGTGCAGAAGCTGCCTTTGCCGGCTTATGACCAATGCATCAAGGCAAGCCACATCTTTAATTTGTTGGATGCGCGCGGCGTCATCAGCGTGACGGAGCGTGCGGCCTATATTGCGCGCGTGCGTGCGCTTGCGAAGGCCTGTTGCGAAACCTGGCTTGCCAGCGAGGGCGGTGTGTAAGCCATGGCGGAACTTTTGCTTGAACTTCTTTCCGAAGAGATCCCGGCGCGCATGCAAAGCCAGGCGGCCGCCAATCTCCAACGCCTTCTTGCCGAGAAGCTGAAGCAGGCGGAGCTTGGCTTCGAGGCGGTCGACGCCTATGCCACCCCAAGGCGGCTGGCGTTGGTCGTCACAGGCTTGCCGAAGGCGCAGGCCGATATGTCGGAAGAGCGGCGCGGCCCCCGGGTGGACGCGCCGGAAAAAGCCATCGCGGGCTTTCTTGCTTCCACCGGCCTTGCCCTAGAGGCGTGCGAGCGCCGGGAAACGGAAAAGGGCGAATTTTATTTCGCCAAGATCGAGCGCAAAGGGCGGCCGACGGCAGAGGTGCTGATGCCGCTTTTGGAGGAAATCCTCTCCCAATTTCCCTGGCCGAAATCCATGCGCTGGGGGGAAGAGCGCGTGCGCTGGGTGCGTCCGCTGCATGGGCTGCTGTGCCTTTTCGATGGGGCCGTTGTGCCGCTTTCTTTCGGAACCGTCACGGCGGCAAACGAAACCATGGGGCATCGCTTCCTCGCGCCGAAGCCTTTCAAGGTGAAGAATTTCACCGATTACCGCGAACGCCTGCGTGGCGCCTATGTCATGCTGGATGGGGAGGAACGCCTGCAGGCCATTGCCTCGGACGCGACCCTGGCGGCAAAGAACGAGGGGCTGCGCCTGCAGCAAGAAGGCGGTTTGCTTGAAGAAGTCGCGGGCCTGGTGGAATGGCCGGTCGTGCTGTCGGGAAACATCGAGCCGGGTTTCATGGATTTGCCGCCGGAGGTGCTGACGACGGCAATGCGGAGCCATCAAAAATATTTTTCCCTTTTGGAGAAGGACGGCGCGCTTGCACCGCGCTTCATCGTGGTTGCCAACATGCAGGCGAGCGACGGCGGGAAGGCAATTGTCGCCGGCAACGAACGCGTGCTTCGGGCACGGCTGCAGGATGCGAAGTTTTTTTGGGATCAGGATCGAAAAATGGCGCTGGTCGACCGTTTCCCCGGTCTCCATGAGGTGGTGTTCCATGGCGCCCTCGGTTCGCTTGCGGATCGCGCCTTTCGTTTGCAGGAATTGGCCGAAAGCCTGGCGAAGGAAATCGGCGCCAAGGCCGAGCATGCGCGCCGCGCCGGCCAATTGGCGAAATGCGATCTGCTTTCCGGCATGGTTTACGAATTTCCCGAGCTGCAAGGCGTGATGGGCCGCTATTACGCGCTTCACGATGGCGAGCCGCCGGAAGTGGCGGAAGCGATCGCCGAACATTATGCGCCCCAGGGGCCCAGGGATGCCTGCCCGACAAAACCGGCAAGCATCGCCCTTGCCCTTGCCGACAAGATCGATCAGCTGGTCGGTTTTTTTGCGATTGACGCGAAGCCGACCGGTTCAAAAGACCCCTTCGCCCTTCGCCGTGCCGCCCTTGGCGTGATCCGCCTGATCCTGGAGAACCGGTTGCGGCTTGGCCTGCGCCCGGCGTTCGGCCAGGCCATCAAGCTGTTGCCGGACGACGTCCGCAAAGGGCTGGAAGACCCGGCCGCGCTGACGGATGCGCTGCTTGCCTTCTTTGCCGATCGCCTGAAAGTGCATCTTCGCGAAAAGGGCGTGCGGCACGATCACATTGCTGCCGTTCTGGCGTTAACGGCGGAGGACGATCTTGTGCGCTTGCTCGAACGCGTGGAAGCGCTGCGCGCGTTTTTGGAAAGCGAAGATGGTGCGAATTTGCTGGTCGCGTACCGGCGCGCGCGCAACATCGTCCACATCGAAGAGAAAAAGGACAAGGTCTGCTACGATGGCGCCGTCGCCGCAGCGAAGCTTGCCGAGCCGTCCGAGAAAGCGCTTCATGACCGCCTGAAAGATGTGCGCAAGCTTGCCGATGCCGCCTTGAAGAACGAAGAATTTTCGGTAGCGATGTCGGCGCTTGCCCGTCTTCGGGTTCCGGTCGACGCGTTCTTCGACGACGTGACGGTCAATGCGGACGACGCGGCGCTCAGGAAGAACCGCCTGCATCTGCTTGGCGAGATCCGGCGCACCTTGGAAGCGGTCGCGGATTTTTCGAAGATCGAAGGATGAAGCTAGGAAAAACCAAGCCAAGATGGGTCTATGGCTTCGGCGGTGGCCACGCCGAGGGCAATGCCGGGATGAAGGATTTGCTTGGCGGCAAGGGGGCAAACCTTGCCGAGATGAGCAATCTGGGCTTGCCCGTTCCGCCCGGCTTTACGATTACGACGGAAGCCTGCACCTATTATTACGCCAACGCCCAAGCCTATCCGGAGACCCTTCAGAAAGAGGTGGCGGGGGCGTTGCGCAAGGTCGAAAAGTTTGCCGGCGCCAAGTTCGGCGACAAGAAAAACCCGCTTCTTCTTTCCGTGCGTTCCGGTGGCCGCGCTTCGATGCCCGGCATGATGGATACGGTCCTTAACATCGGCCTCAACGACGAGACGGTCGAGCAGCTGGCCCGTTCAAGCGGGGATCGCCGTTTTGCCTATGACAGTTACCGGCGGTTTCTCCAGATGTATGGGGATGTCGTGCTTGGCGTGCCGCACCATTTGTTTGAGGATTTGCTTGAGACCCATAAGGGGGAACGCGGGCATGTCCTCGACACGGACCTTGGGGCGGAGGATTGGGAAGCGGTTGTCCGCATATTTAAGAAGAAAATCGAGGACGAGCTTGGTGCGCCTTTCCCCCAAGGCCCGCTGGATCAGTTATGGGGCGCCATCGGCGCGGTCTTCGATAGCTGGATGAACCGGCGTGCCATTACCTATCGCAGCCTCCACGGCATTCCGGAGGCCTGGGGGACGGCAATCAACGTCCAGGCGATGGTGTTTGGCAATATGGGCGAGGGTTGCGCCACCGGCGTCGCCTTTACGCGCAACCCCGCCACCGGCGAGAAGGCGTTTTATGGCGAATTCCTGTCGAACGCCCAGGGCGAAGACGTCGTCGCCGGCATTCGCACGCCTCAGGCCCTGACAAAGCAGGCGCAGCTGCTTTCCAAAAGCGGGCTTCCATCCCTTGAAGAAGCCATGCCCGAAATTTACGCGGAACTTGCAACCATTCGCGAACGCCTGGAAACCCACTACCGCGATATGCAGGACGTCGAATTTACGATCCAGAGGAAAAAACTCTGGATGTTGCAGACCCGCACGGGCAAGCGGACGATGGCGGCCGCTTTAAAGATCGCCGTCGATATGACGAAGGAAAATTTGATCACCCATGAAGAGGCGGTCCGCCGGATCGAGCCGGCCGCCCTCGATCAGCTTTTGCACCCGACGCTGGACCCGGATGCCAAGCAGGAGGTTCTTGCGACGGGGCTTCCCGCCTCGCCGGGGGCGGCGTCCGGGGCGATTGTGTTTACGGCGGCGGAAGCCGAACGGGAAGCCGCGCGGGGCAAGAACGTTATTTTGGTGCGGGTCGAGACAAGCCCGGACGACATCCATGGCATGCATGCGGCGGTGGGCATTCTGACGGCCCGCGGCGGATTGACCAGCCATGCCGCGGTGGTTGCGC
>JAJFGH010000095.1 GCA_021776275.1 Alphaproteobacteria bacterium
CGCGCGGCATGGGGCGGCCTTGCGTTTCCGGGGCCGGCGAAATTCGGATCGACGTGGACGCAGGGGAAATGCGCACCCCGGACCATGTGTTGAAGCGTGGCGACGTCGTGACACTCGACGGCACCAAGGGGCAGGTCCTGCTTGGCAAGGTTGCCATGCGGCAGCCCGAACTTTCCGGCGATTTTGCCGTGCTGATGGACTGGGCCGACGACATCCGCCGTTTGCGCGTGCGCGCAAATGCGGAAACGCCGCACGATGCTGAAGTCGCGCGGCGTTTCGGCGCGGAAGGCATCGGGCTTTGCCGGACGGAGCACATGTTTTTTGAGGCAGAGCGCATCCAGGTCGTGCGCGAGATGATCTTTGCCGAGAATGTCGAGACCCGAAAATTGGCCTTGGCGAAGATCGCGCCGATGCAGCGCGATGATTTTGCCGAAATTTTTCGCATCATGGCGGGGCTGCCGGTAACGATCCGTCTGCTCGACCCGCCGTTGCATGAATTTCTTCCGAAGACGGAAGCGGAACAATCGGAACTCGCCAGCCGCCTGGGCGTGGACCTTGCCGTCATCCGTCAGCGCACGGACCGGCTCCATGAAGCGAATCCGATGTTGGGGCATCGGGGTTGCCGTCTTGGCATTACCTATCCGGAAATTTATGAGATGCAGGCGCGCGCGATTTTCGAGGCGAGCGTCGCCGTGGCGAAGGAAACCGGCGCCGCAATCGTGCCGGAAATCATGATCCCGCTGGTGGCGACGCGCGAGGAGTTCGATTTTCTAAAACGGGCCATCGACCGGATTGCCGCCGAAATCGAAGCGGGCGGGGGCGCGCGTCTTGCCTATCGGCTTGGCACGATGATCGAATTGCCGCGCGCCGCGTTGCGCGCCGGCGAGATCGCCAAATCGGCCGAATTTTTCAGCTTCGGCACGAACGATTTGACCCAGACAACCTTCGGCATTTCGCGGGACGACGCCGCCAGTTTCCTGAAGGTCTATCAGGAGCAAGGCGTGCTGACGCAAAACCCCTTCGCTACCCTCGATCGTGAAGGCGTCGGCGAGTTGATCCGGATCGCGACGGCGCGCGGGCGTGCGGCGCGCGGCGATCTTCATCTCGGCATTTGCGGGGAGCATGGGGGCGACCCGGCCTCGATCGATTTTTGCGAGCGCGTCGGTCTCGATTACGTTTCCTGCTCGCCCTACCGGGTGCCGATCGCCAGGCTGGCGGCGGCGCACGCCGCGCTGGACGCCCGCTAAAGCCTCATCCAGCTTGGCACCGCTGGAAGAAGCCGGGTGTCGCCGGCCCGCAAGGGGGCGTCTTTTTGCCGGGCTTCTTCAACCGCTTCCAACTGCAGCAGGGCCAGGCCTGCGCTTTCGCAAACGGAGGTTAGCCGGCCGACCTCGCGGCCATCCAGATGGACCGGGGTTCCGGGCGCCGGCGTTTCACCTTTCAGGGCAACGGGCAACAGGCGTTTTCGAACCAATCCGCGATGCTTCGTCCGCGCCGTGACCTCCTGGCCGACATAGCAGCCTTTTTCCCAATCGATTCCATGCAGCTCGTCAAAGCCGTAATCCAGCAGCACGGATTTTTCCGGTATCAGGTCGCGGCTGCCATCGGGAAGGCCAAGGCCGATGCGAAAGCGGTCATAGGCCGCGGCATCGGTCTCGGTAAAATCGGAAAAGTCCGGCGTGGCGGCGGTTGGGACAAGGCCGCGCCCCCCGGCCGCGGCAAGGCGCGGATCGACATAAAGCAGCCCGCCCTCGAAGGGGCGTGCCCGGCCTTCCTCGGCGGTCAGGCGGCATGCGGCGAGGGCGTCGGCACCGAAAAACGCAAAGACGCGAAACGCCTCGGTCGCATCCGTGAGGGCGATTTGCGCGCGCAGCTTATAAAGCAAAAGCCGCTTTTGCAGATCGGCCAGCCGCGCATGTTCGCAATCCAGGTAGAAAGCCTCGCCTGTGCGCAGCAGGAAGAAATCGAAGAGGTATTTCCCCTGGGGTGTCAAAAGGGCGCCGTAAAGGGCCCGTTCCGGCCCGGCCTTGGCGACGTCCGCCGTGATGAGCCCTTGCAGGAAGGTCTGCGCATCGGGGCCGGAAAGCTGCAAAAGGCCGCGGCTTTCAAGCAGGGCGACGGAAGCGGGCATCTTTCAGGCAACTCCGAACAGGGGCAGGTTGGGGCGTTCCAGTTTAGACGCGCCGCCATTTCCCGCAAGGGCCGCTTGGCAAGAAGGAGGGGGCTCCCTATAAATTGCCGATGACGCGCGTCCTGCAATGTGTTGCCGGTGCCGAACATGGTGGCGCCGAAACCTTTTTCGTAAGCCTGGTTTTGGCGCTGCACGAGGCGGGCCTCGAGCAGCGTGTCGTTATTCGTCCGAACGCGCTTCGCCGGGCGCGGCTAGAGAAAGGCGGGATCACACCGGTGGAGCTGCCTTTCGGAGGCATCTTCGACTGGCGGACCGGCCGGGCCTTGAAAAAAGAGGCAGAGGCCTTCGGCGCCGACGTCGTGTTGAGTTGGATGAACCGGGCTTCGGCGAAATGTCCGCGCGGCGCGTATGTCCGCGCCGGTCGCCTCGGCGGGTATTACAACCTCAAATATTACAAGACCTGCGATTGGTTGATAGGCATCACGCCGGACATCGTTTCCCATGTCGTGAAAAATGGTTGGCCTTCGGACCGCGCGGTTTATCTGCCGAACTTCGCAACGCCGGAGGCGGCGCCGCCGGTTTCCCGGGCGTCTTTTGATACGCCCGAGGGGGCGCCCTTGCTTTTCACTTTGGGGCGGCTGCATCCGGTCAAGGGCTTCGACGTGCTGTTAACGGCCTTGCAGACGGTGCCGGAGGCCTATCTCTGGCTGGCGGGCGAGGGACCGGCGCGCGCGCAATTGGAGGCCCTTGCAGAAAAGCTTGGCGTGGCGCAAAGGGTGCGGTTTCTTGGCTGGCGCGAAGACAAGGCGGCGCTTTTCGCGGCTGCCGACATTGCCATTTTCCCCTCCCGTTACGAGCCCTTCGGCACGGTGACGCTGGAGGCGTGGGCCTATGAAACCCCTCTCGTGGCGGCTGCCAGCGCCGGCCCCGCCGGCGTGGTTACGAACGAGAAGGATGCGTTGCTCGTTCCCATCGACGACGCTCCGGCCATGGCAGGCGCGCTCAACCGTTTGATCGGGGATCCCGCCTTGCGCGACGCCCTGATTGCCGGCGGCAAGGCGACCTTTGCGGCAAACTTTACGAAGGCGGCCGTTGTTCGCCGCTATCTGGATTTCTTCGAGCGGATCAAAGCCTGATGTGCGGCATCGCCGGCATTCAGCGCCGCGACGGGACGCCGCCTTCCCAGGCCGTTTTGGGCATTCTTGCCGACGCCCTTGCCCATCGCGGACCGGATGGGCGGGGCGAATATGTGGATGGGGCCGTTGGCCTTGTGCACACGCGCCTGGCAATCATTGATCTTAAGACCGGCGATCAGCCGCTCATGCGTCCCGATGGCCCGGTTCTTGTCGCGAATGGCGAGATTTACAATTACGTCGAGCTTCGCGCTGAACTTTCGGATGTGGCCTTTCAGACGGCCTCCGATTGCGAGCCGCCCCTGCATTTTTACGCGCAAGAGGGCCTGCGCTTCGTCAACCGGCTGCGCGGCATGTATGGGCTGGCGTTGTACGATCCGAAAACGAAAAGGCTGGTGCTTGCGCGGGACCCCTTCGGGATCAAGCCGCTTTACTACGCGGAAACGGCGGCGGGGTTTTTCTTTGCCTCGGAACCCCAGGCCCTGATCAAGGCGCGCGCCGTCGAACCAAAAATTCGTCGGCAAAGCCGCAACGAATTGCTGCAATTGCAATTTACGACCGGTGCCGAAACTATTTTTGAAGGCATTCACCGCGTGTTGCCCGGCGAAGTCCTGGTGGTGGAAGGGGGGCGCGTTGTTCATCGCGCGCAACAGGCGGCGCTGCCCGCAGGCACGCCGGAGAGCGTGGACGAAAAGACGGCGCTTCGCCGTCTCGATGCGGTGCTTGCAGATAGTGTCAGACTGCATCAGCGCTCCGACGTTCCCTATGGGCTCTTCTTTTCCGGTGGCATCGATTCGTCGGCCATCCTTGCCCTCATGGCGGAATGCAACCCGCGGCCGGTGGCAACTTTTACGGCCGGGTTTCCCGGAACGCGCGCCCATGACGAGCGCGCCCATGCCAAGCATTTGGCCGATACGCTTGGCGCCGAATTTGTCGAAGTGGAGTTCACGGAAGACGATTTTTGGAGCTCGCTTCCGGAAATTGTAGCGGCGATGGACGATCCGGCGGCGGATTACGCGATCTTGCCCACCTGGAAACTTGCGCGCGAGGCCAGCCGGGACCTGAAGGTTGTGCTTTGCGGCGAGGGCGGCGACGAAATTTTTGGTGGCTATGGGCGTTACCGAAGCGCGATGCGTCCAGCCATGTTTGGCGGCAGGAAATTGCGCACACGCGGCGTGTTCGATCGTTTGGATGTGCTGCGCGAACCCCTGACGGGTTGGCGCGATGGCATCGCCGCGGCCGAGACGGCAAGCCGTACGCCAGGCCGAACGCGGTTGCAGATTGCCCAGGCCGTCGATTGCGCGGATTGGCTTCCACACGATCTGCTGACAAAGCTGGATCGTTGTTTGATGGCGCATGGGGTCGAAGGGCGAACGCCCTTCCTGGATCGCGAGGTGGCGAAGGCGGCTTTTTGTCTGCCGGACCGTTTGAAGGTCCGCAAACGCCTCGGCAAATGGCTGCTGCGCAAATGGCTTTCGGAAAAGCTGCCGGCGGCAAAGCCGTTCTCGGAAAAGCGCGGCTTTACGGTGCCCGTTGCGGAGTGGATTGTCCGAAAGGGCGCCCGGCTGGGACCGCTTGTCGCAGCGGACCCGACAATCCGGGCTATTTGCAAACCAGGAGCGGTCGAAGCGCTTTTCCGGGCGACGGACAGGCGGGCGGGCTTCGCCGCCTGGATGCTTCTTTTCTATGCGCTTTGGCATCGCCAGCACATCGCGGGCACAGGTGCGACCGGCGATGTCTTTGAAATTCTTGCCGAAAACCTTTGAATCGCTTCAAGGAAAATTAAACTTCTCGCGGTATCAATCGATAACACCCCTGCCTCGAAGGAGGGGCGGGCGGGCGAGATCGTGGGTGCCGTTGGAGAAGAAAGCATGACGGAAGCGGGTTCCAAGATGGGGCGGGGTTTCAATCGGGGCGCGTTGCTGGCCCTGCCGTTGCTGCGCGTCATGGTTCTTTTGAACCTGATCGTCGTCGTCACGCTGCTGGCGATCGTTGCCTATTATTTTTGGCCGGAGCTTCTGCGGGCCCTCGCCGAGACGCCCTCGCCGCAAACCATTGAAGCCGGCTGGCGGAATTTCCAAAACGAATTCGGCCAGGCGATGGCGTTCGGCTTGATTCCCATCCTCGTGCTTTTGATGCTGCAGATTCCCGCCTATTTCTTTCTCGTGCGACCCCTGCACCAGATCGCACGAACGGTAGGGCGGATCCAAGGTGGCGATTTGGCGGCGCCGGTTCTGCCCGTTGCCGGACCGAAGGAAATCGTTGCGCTAAACGAGGGGATCGGAAAGATGCGCCAGGCGCTGCACGCGCTGACGACGGATTTAAATGCGCAGGTTGCCACGCGCACCCGCGAGGTCGAACTCAGAAATCATCAGCTTGGCCTGGCGCTCGACAACATGGCCCGTGGCGTCGTCATGTACGAGCCGGATGGGCGCGTGACCATTTGCAATCAGCAGATTCTGGAGATGTTCGATTTTTCGGAAGAGGATATTTGTCCGGGAACTTCGATCGGGCTTCTTCTCGAACGGGTGGCGGATCGCTACGACCGTCCGGCGGAGATGACGCGGGCGGAACTTCTAGAACAGTTTCGCGGTGTCGGCGGCGGCGTCGTACAGGAATTTACGCTTCCGCTTCGCAACGACAAAACCATTCACGTTGTTTATAAGCCAATTGCGAATGGCGGTTTTATCCATACTTGTGAGGATATTACGGCGCGCCTGGGTTACGAAGAAGAGCTGCGTGCCAGTAAAAACGCAGCCGAACAGGCGAACGAAGCGAAGTCGCAATTCCTTGCGAATATGAGTCACGAATTGCGCACGCCACTGAACGCCATTATCGGATTTTCGGAAGTCATTCTGGATGGTTTGGCCGGTTCCATTAAGAGCCCAAAAATACGGGACTATCTGGAAGACCTTCACGAATGCGGCCGTCACCTGCTTGCCTTGGTGAACGACATCCTCGACCTTAGCAAGGCGGAAACTGGACGTCTGGAAGTCGAGTGGGAATCCGTGGATACGGCCAGGGTGTTGCAAGAGAGCGTTCGCGTCATGTCGGAAATGGCGCGGCGCCAGAACGTCGAGCTTGTTTGTGAGGCCGAACCGGATTTGCCGGATATCTGGAGCAATGGCCGCCGGTTGCGGCAAATCCTGCTGAACCTGCTTTCCAACGCCATCAAATTTACGCCGGATGGTGGCCGGGTTACGGCGGCGGCAAGCTTGCATCCGTCCGGGGACATTTTGCTGTCGATTTCCGATACCGGCATCGGCATGAACGAGCAAGAGCTGGGCATTGCGTTTGATCCTTTTCAACAGATCGAATCCTCCCTCTCCCGGCGGTATCAGGGAACCGGGTTGGGCCTTTCGCTTACCAAGCGGCTCGTCGAAGTGCTTGCCGGCCGGATATCGGTCGAAAGCGAGCCTGGAAAGGGCACGACGGCCTTTATTCGCTTCACCAGCTCGGATTTTCCGATGGCGGGGACGTTTTTCGAAAGCGGCATCTAGGCCGCGTCCTGCCCCAAGGATTTTGCCTGCAAATGGGCTTTGGCTCGGAAAGCGCTTGCGGACCAGGAGCCAGGCCCTAGAATTTCGCCAGCCCGCCGGATATCACTGGGCGGGGCGGTGTGATAGCTGGGGCATTTCCAATGGATGACGCTTTCGATCTCGTGCTTCGCGGGGGAACTTGTGTAACCCCAAAAGGCGTTCTTCTTGCAGATGTCGGCGTGCGCGA
>JAJFGH010000096.1 GCA_021776275.1 Alphaproteobacteria bacterium
CCACGGCCGCTGGCCGCGCGAAAGCCGAGAAGATGATCCCGCGCTGCCCCCGCCTGCACGCGGCGGGGACCTGAAAGGTTGCAGGCAAGCGCGCCACCAAGGGTCGCCTTCTGCGAAGGCGCCCCAAGGAGCGTGCCGATATCCGGCGGCTCGAAAGCAAGCTGCTGGCGGCGATCCGCCAGCAATTTTTCGATCTCGGCCAAAGGCGTCGCCGCCCCGGCCGTGAAAACAAGCTCTTCGGGCTCGTACAGTTTGACGCCGGAAAGACTAGAAATATCAAGAACTTCCGAGGCTTCTACGGGGCGACCGAGGGCGCGTTTCGAACCGCCGGCGCAGAGTTCAAACGCCGTCCCCTGCGCCAGCGCGCCTTCCAGCGCCGCCACCACGTCCTTTTCGTCTCTTGCAAAGCGGCTCCCCATATCCACCACGCTCAGTACCGAGGCAGATCGGGAAACGGCATTTCGCCGCCGCGAATGTGCAGCCTTCCCAATTCGGCACATCGGTGCAGCGTCGGAAACATTTTTCCAGGGTTCAACAGGGAATGTGGATCGAAGCTGCATTTGACGCGCTGCTGCTGATCGAGATCGGCTTTGGAAAACATGACGCCCATAAGATCGCGCTTTTCGATGCCGATGCCGTGTTCGCCGGAAAGCACGCCGCCAACCTCGACTGTAAGCTTCAAAATTTCCGCGCCCAAGGCTTCTGCCTTTTCCATATCCCCCGGCTTGTTCGCATCGAAAAGGATCAACGGATGGTGATTGCCATCGCCCGCGTGAAAGACGTTTACCACCCGCAGGCCGTGCGCCTTCGCAAACTCACCCGTGCGCAGAAAAACTTCCGCAAGCTTGGCGCGCGGGATCGTGCCGTCAAGCGCGTAGCAATCCGGCGCCAGCCTGCCGACGGCGCCGAAGGTGGCTTTTCGCCCCGCCCAGAGGCGCTGGCGGTCTGCCTCGCTTTCGCTGAACCCTGCCGTGATGGCACCGAAGTCCTGCGCGATTTTTTCGGCGCGGCGAAGCAAATCCTCTACCTCAACCGCGATGCCATCCAATTCGACAATGAGGACGGCTTCCGCCTCTTTCGGATAGCCGGAAGCGACGAAGGCCTCCGTTGCCTCCACGGCGCCTTTGTCCATCATCTCCATCGCAGCGGGAAGAATCCCGGCGGCGATGATGGCGCCGACGCAATCGCCGGCCGATTTGTGGCTTGGGAAACCGAGCAGCATGGCCCGCGCCGTCTCCGGCTTTGGCAGCACCCGGACGGTCACTTCGGTAATGACCCCGAGCAGGCCTTCGGAGCCTGTCAAAAGGCCTAGAAAATCATAGCCCGGCGCGTCCATGTGGCGGCCGCCCAGGCGCAAGATTTGGCCATCCATCAGCACGATTTCGAGGCCAAGCAAATTGTTCGTCGTCACGCCATATTTGAGACAGTGAATGCCGCCGGAATTTTCCGCCACGTTGCCACCGATGCTGCAGGCAAGCTGGCTGGAGGGATCCGGCGCGTAATAAAAACCTTCTTTTTCGACGGCCCGGGTAATCGCCTGGTTCGTTACGCCTGGCTCGGCAACGACGCAGCGGTTTGCAAGATCGATATCGCGAATCCGGTTCAGCTTTCCAAGCCCCAGCAGCACGCCATCCGCCAGGGGCAACGCGCCGCCCGAAACGCCCGTGCCGGCGCCGCGCGGCACGACCTTGATGCCGGATCCATGGCAATAGGAAAGCACGTTGGAAATTTCTTGCGTCGTCTTTGGCAAAACGACGACGAGAGGGCGCTGCCGATAGGCGCTTAGGCCGTCCGTCTCATAGACGGAAAGCCCGTCCGGATCCGCGATGACGCTATCGGCTGCAAGGATCGCGGAAAGGTCCGAAACGATCTCGTCTCGCCGCGAAAGAACGTCCGCATCCGGTTCCGGAAGCTGCATGCCTCTCCTATTGCGGGGCCTCTGGCAGACCTAGGCCTGGCCCCTCCATGGTGCCGTCGGCCCAGCCGGGTCAAACGCAAAGGGAAACGCATCCTAGCCTGCGCCCGAAAGGGCAGCAAATAGCGGCGGCAAGCGCGTATGAGGGGATTGGAGGGGGAAAGGGCCGCTTAGCCCTGGCGGGCCTTAAAACGGGGATTGCGGCGATTGATGACGTAGACGCGACCGCGCCGACGGACGACGCGGCAGTTCTTGTCCCGCCTTTTGATCGTCTTTAGGGAGTTCACAACTTTCATCGGTCTTCCGCGCCCGTTTGGGGTCAAAAATCGCGGCCACCATAGGCAGGCCGGGCATTTCTGTCAATTGCCGGATCCCGGCTTTTTGGCGTTTCTTCGGCTTTTTGCCGCCGCCGTCAGGGCTGCCCGCCCCCCTAGAAGGAAAGCGAGCTTCGCTTGATGGCATGGACGCGGTGGATGCGAAGGCCGCCGCGGTCGAAAGCCAATACCCGGCGGACCCAACTTTCCACCTCCCGGAGAAGCGCCTCGCCCATGGCCGGCTCGAACCCCTGTTCCCGCAGCCGTTGCACGTAGCTCGCCCAGGCTTCGACGATCATCTGCCGGTAGCGCGCCGTCATGTCCTCGGAAATGCGCAAATCAATCTCGAAGCGGCTCAGGGATTTGAGGGTCTGCTCGGCGGTCCAAAGCGGCGGGATCTCTTTTTGCATGGCAAGCCATGCCGCCACTTCGGGGCTCGTCTCGCCGCTTTCCGGCAGAACGTAATCCGTGAACAGAAGCTGGCCGTCCTTCTTGAGGTGTTTGTAGATGGCCTCGAACATCTCTTCCTTGTTGGCTATGCGGTAGAAGCCCTCCTTCGAAAAGATGCAGTCATATTGGCGCCCGTCTTTGGCCAGGCGTTCGCCAAGGGCTTCATGATTGCAAAATTCGACCGGCGCACGCTTGGCAAGCCCTTCGTTTTCCGACATTTGCATCCCGATGGCGGCCAACGCCTCGTTTGGTTCGAAGGCGTTTATCCACATCTGATAGACATTGGAAATCGTTCGCGCGGCGCCGCCAAGATGCGCATCGAGATTGAGCAGGCTCATCGCCGGCGTCAGCGCCAGCGGCTTGATCAGCTCGATTGTGAATTCCTCGCCACCCGGCGACGTAAACCCAGGCCCCCATAATTCGGCGAGAAGGGCCAGGCGCTCTTTCGACCACGGGTTTGGCGCGTCCAATGGGGGAAGCGTTTCCACAGTTTCCGGGAGAGGCACTTCCCCAAGCCCTTCTTCCACGACGGCTTCTGACGGCGCCTTGGGCGCTGCGTCCCCCTGCCACCAGGCGCGCAGGCGCGCGGGCATGGGCGAGGCGCCAGCCTTGTCCTGGCCGAAAAGCCGAAATGCGGTTGCCAGTTGCATGTTTCCTCCCCCGTTCTGCCCGGTTTGGGCACGCAATGGGGCCCATTAGCTTGCGCAAAAAAGACTTAAATTCATGTTAAATCACTGGAAAATCAAAAAAAGTCCCGGCGACCGCGCCTTGCAGCGCGGCCACCGGGTAGGGGGGCTTCGGGAAAAACTAGCGAAGATGGGTCTTCAGAAAACGGCGGATATGGGTTGCGATCTCGGCCCCGTCTTCCTCAAGGGCAAAATGGCCCGTATCGAGGAGATGAAACTCGATCGTCTTCAGGTCCTGCTTGTAGGGATGCGCGCCTTCTGCGGGGAAGATGAAATCGTTCTTGCCCCAGACCACCAGGGTGGGGGGCTGGTGGGTGCGGAAATAGGTCTGCCACGCCGGATAGAGGGGCGGGTTCGAGCCGTAATCGTAGAAAAGCTGCAATTGCACCGCCGGATTGCCCGGCCGGTCCAGCAATGCCTGATCGACCGTCCAATTGTCCGGGCTGATCGTTTCCGGATGGCGGGTGCCGTGGGTGTATTGCCACTTCGTTACGTCCGTTTTTAGAAAGCCCGCCAGCGGCTTCGCGGTTTCCGCGTTGCGGTCCTTCCAATAAGCCCGGAACGGGTCCCAAAATTCGCGCAAGCCCTCTTCATAGGCATTGCCGTTCTGCACGATGAGGGCCTGGACCCGCTCGGGGTGACGGGTCGCCAGGCGATAGCCGACGGGCGCACCGTAGTCCATGACGTAAAGGCTATAGCGTTCGAGGCCGAGCTTCTCGGTGAAGGCCTCAACGATGTCGGCAAAATTATCGAAGCTGTAGTCAAACGCCTCGACCGGCGGCATCGCGCTGTTGCCGAAGCCCGGATAGTCCGGGGCGATGACGTGGTAGCGGTCCGCAAGGGCGGGAATGAGGTTGCGAAACATATGGGACGAGGTCGGGAAACCGTGAAGCAACAGCACCACCGGCGCCGTCTTCGGGCCCGCCTCGCGGTAGAAAATATCGACGCCGGCGATCTCGACCGTTTTGTGCAGGGTTTGGGTCACCGGCACGTCCCGCTCGACCAGCCGGGCCTCCTCGGCCCCGGCCCCGCTTGCCGGCAGGGCAAGCAGCAAAGCGAACATCAAGGCAGACGCAAGGGATGCCCAAAGGGCCGGCCGTGGAGAATGGGAAAGATTGGACATGGGTCTTCTCCTCATAGGGTCTCGTGGATCGGCTTTTCGACGGACCGGGCCGGAGCCGGGGTCCGTGGCACCAGAAATAGACAGACTTGTCTGTTCTGTCAAGAGCT
>JAJFGH010000097.1 GCA_021776275.1 Alphaproteobacteria bacterium
GCAAGCAACAGAAGGTTGTCCACATGGTAATCGCGAAGGACGAGGGTTTCCGCAACGTCGCCGGCAAGTTTCAACAGCGGCGGCCAAAGCGCGGCATAGGCCGCGCGCGCAAGGGGCGGCACCGCCTGCCCCGTCACGGCAGGCAGGTACCAATCCGTTAGCAGCATGGCTTCTTCGAGAAAACGTTCCTCCGTATAGGACGGCAGCGCATCCGGCACGGCTTCGCGCAAAGGGCGGCGGTGAAGATCGATGAGAAGGTCGACCGCAAGCCGGTAGAGGGGTTCTTCTTCCTCCCCATTGGCAAACAAATTGGTGTAGGTCGTGTCGCCCAAATCTTCGAGCAGCACAAACCCTTTTTCCCCATCGACGGCAAACACCTCCGGCGCGCTATAGCCGAGCCCCTGCAGATGCGCCGCCAACGCGACGAAGGGGCCCACGTCTTCGCGGGCGGGCGGTGCGTCCATCAAAACGAACCGGCTTTTCGTATTGGCAATGCGGTAATAGCTGCGAAAGGATGCGTCGCCGGCAAGGGGCGTTGCCTTGGCGGCATCCAGACCCTGGGATTCGAGAAAGGCGCGTCGGAGCGCGCTGCGTTCAACCATCCAAATCCGCCTCGGCATCCAGATCTTCCAAGCGTTGGGCCCAACTGCCGTGCCCCATCATCACGACATGGCGGGCGTCCGGATTCTTGCCCTGGGTCAACAGGATGTCGAGCCGGTCTTTGGGCAGCCAGTGTCCCAGCCGGCCCGGCCACTCGATCAGGGAAACCCCTTCCGCAAAGGCCTCCTCGATGCCGAGCTCCACGGCATCTTCCGCCTTTTGAAGCCGATAGAGATCGAAATGCCAGATGGCAAAGCCGGGAAGGTCGTAGATCTGCGCGAGGGTGAAGGTCGGCGACGGCACGTCCTCCTTCAGCCCCCCGGCACGGGCATGGATGAAGGCGCGGGCGAAGGTCGTCTTGCCAGCGCCAAGGTCGCCGCCGAGGCCAATCACGTCGCCGCGGCGGACCCGCCCGGCAAGGATTTGGGCAAGCCTTTCCGTCGCCGCCTGATCGGCAAGGTCCCGTTTCACCATCCGGCTTGAAAGCCCGTTTTCGGCCATGCTTTTGTTTGTAGACGCGCCGACGCCGCCCCGCAACGGCCTCGGTTCGCCGTCAGGCGCCGCCTTTGGCCGACCGCCCACCCGGCAAGGCATGGGCGCGCGCCGCCGGCCGGCCCCCATCGGCAGAGTACGGCAGGCAACAGCGCACGCGGGTGCCCTTGCCGGGCGTCGAATCCAGCACGATGCGCCCGCCATGGAGTTCAACGAATTTCTTCACCAGCGGCAAGCCAAGGCCCAGGCCGCCGCCCCTGCTTGTGCTGCCGCGCTCAAACCGTTCGAAGATGCGCTCCTGCTCCTCCGGCGGAATGCCGACGCCGCCATCCGACACGCTCAAAACCAGTTCCTCTTTTTCCTTGCGCGCCGAAAGCGAAATCTTCCCCCCCGGCGCACTAAAGTTAATGGCGTTGTTCAAAAGCTTGAAGAGAGCCTGTTTCAAGCGCTGCTTGTCGGCCTGGATTGGCGGCAAATTCGACTCGGCATCCATCACGATCATCAGGTTTTTTTCGCTCGCCTTCTGTTGAACAAGCCTCTGCACATCTTCCAGCAGAGCCGGACCTGTCACCTCTTCCGGTTGCGCCGCCAACTGGCCGGCCTCGATCACCGCAAGGTCGAGGATGTCGTTGATCAGCGAAAGCAGCACTTGCGAAGAATCGAGAATGCCGTCCACATAGCTTTCCTGCGCTTCCGTCAGTTCGCCAAAATAATGCTGCTCCAGCAATTGGGAAAACCCAATGATCGTATTCAAAGGGGTGCGAAACTCGTAGGAAACGTGGGCGACAAATTCCGACATCAATTTGTCCGCCGCTTCCAGCGCTTCGTTGCGTTCGCGCAACGCGCGCTCGACCCGGGTGCTGTCCGTCACGTCCACATACCGCCACAAGACGCCGCCATCTGGAAGCGGCAGGCTGGCGTAATCGATCGTTGTGCCACCCTGCCGGTCGAAGCGGCCACGCTTTGCCACGCGATCGCAGGTACCGCCGACGATTTTTTCGCGCAGCGCCGCCCAATCCGCCACGCTGGCGAAGCGTTCCGTCCGATCCGTCAGTTGCGCGACGTGGGGCTCACCTTCCAATTCGTCCTGAGAAAAACCCCAGATCCGCGCATAGGCCGGGTTGCTTAGCTTCAACCGCCCGTCGCTTCCAAAAACGGCGACCCCTTCGTAAAGATTGTCGAGGGATTGCTGCTGCACCTTGATCAAGGTGTTGTAGGAGCGTTCAAGGGCAAGCCGGTCCGTCACGTCCTCATAGGTGCAAAGTAGCCCGCCAAAGGGATGCGGCGAAACGGTCGAGCGCAGCGTCGTGCCGTCCGGAAGGTGCAAAAGCTCTTCGACCGGATCGATCAGCGAAGTAAAACGGGCAAGCTGTTCGTTCTTATAGGCGGGGAAATCGACCGTTTCCGGCAACCGCCTGCGCGCGCGCAGCGTCTCCAGCACTTCGCCCTGCATCGGCTCCATCTCCAGCCAGTTCTCATGCAAGCGCCAGAGATGGGCGAAGGCCCGGTTAAAAAATTTCAGCCGCATGTCCGGCCCGTAGATGGCGATCGCCGTTGCCAGCCCCTCCAGCACCTTCGCCTGGGCATCGATATGGCGGCCAAGCTCGTCCTGGACCCGTTCGATTTCCGTAAAGTCCTGGGAATAGCCGATCATGCCATCCTGATCGGGCTGGGGAATCTCGGTAATTTCAAGAAGGCGGCGAAAACCTTCGACAACGAAATGGTGGCTTTCCGATTGGGGCGAGCCGACGCGCTCGGCGCGTTTTGCCAAGGCTTGCCCCCGCTCGCCAATCACGCCCTCGGCAAATTCCCGTTTGCGTTCAACCGCTTCCTCCGGCCGCATGCCGACAACGGCCGCATAAGCACGGTTGCAAAAAGAAAGCGCCAGATTTTTTCCGCGCTGCCACACCGGAAAGGGCAGCCGGTCGAGAAGAAAGCGCAGTTGGTCCCGGTCTTTTAGGAGAACCGCGTTCCGTTCAAAAAGCGCGTCCGCATCGGCCTGGGCAAGCGTCACATCCTCCAGGCGAATGCCGTGGCCGAGAAGGATGCCGTCGGCGGCAACAATCTCGCTGCCATGGGCTTTCCATTTGCCCCCATCCGCCGCGACGAGGTTGAGAGTAAAATCCCCGCCCACGGCGCGAAGCTTTGCCGCCGCATCGCGAAGCTGCGCCTGGGCGGCACCATCGAAGCAGGCAAGCACGCTTTCAAAGCGCGGCGGCACATCGGCCGGCAATTTCAACAAGCCATGAAAGTCGCCGAAGCCGATCTCCGTTTCCGCGCCTGCGCGCCAGAAAAAGAAATCCCCCGGCGCGGCGCCAAGAAGGGCGCGCAATTCGCGCAATTCCTCTGCCGCGCGCCTTGCGGCCGCCAGCGCCGTTCGCTCGCGCCGCCGGGCCGGGCCCCCAAAGAGAAAAAGCCCAAGCACCAGCCCGGCGCCAAGCAGCGCCAAGCCTTGAAAAACAGGGTCGGAAAGAAAGGCCGCGCCTTCGGGCAGGCCAACAAACGGCACCGCGGCGCCAAGCTTTCGCCCATGGCCGGTGACGAAGGCGGAGGAAGTTATCCCCGTTTTCCCCGTTTTCCACATAGGCGCGAGTTTAGGCGCGAAGCCAGGCGTGAACAAGGCTGGGCGGGCTTGCGGCGGGACGGCTAGTAGCGGTAATAATCGGGCTTGAAGGGGCCTTCCGGCGTAACGCCGATGTATTTTGCCTGCGCCTCCGACAGCCGGGTCAGCTTTGCGCCAAGCTTCTCCAAATGCAGCGCCGCCACCTTCTCGTCGAGATGCTTCGGCAGCACATAGACTTCGCACCCATAACTCGCATGGTTCTGCCAAAGCTCGATCTGGGCCAACACCTGATTCGAGAAAGACGCACTCATCACGAAGCTTGGATGCCCGGTCGCGCAGCCCAAATTCACAAGCCGCCCCTTCGCCAACACGATCAGCCGCTTGCCATCCGGAAAGACCACCTCGTCGACCTGGGGTTTGACTTCTTCCCAGGTGTAATTCTTCAGCGAGTCGATTTGGATTTCGCTATCGAAATGGCCGATGTTGCAAACGATGGCGCGGTCCTTCATCGCCCGCATATGATCTTGCGTAATCACATCCAAATTTCCGGTCGCGGTGACAAAGATATCGCCGATCGGCGCCGCATCTTTCATCGTCGTGACTTCATAACCTTCCATCGCTGCTTGCAGCGCGCAGATGGGGTCGACTTCCGTCACCATGACGCGCGCGCCCTGGCCCTGCAGCGATGCCGCGCAACCCTTGCCCACGTCGCCAAACCCGTTCACGACGGCGACCTTGCCCGCCAGCATCACGTCCGTGGCCCGCTTCACCCCGTCGATCAGGCTTTCGCGGCAGCCATAAAGATTGTCGAATTTCGATTTCGTCACCGAATCGTTCACATTGAAGGCAGGCGCCATCAGGCGGCCCGCTTCCTGCATTTCGCGCAGGCGCAACACGCCGGTCGTCGTTTCTTCGGAGATGCCCTTTACGCCCTTCATCCATTCTGGAAACTTTTCATGCATGACGCGGGTCAAATCGCCGCCATCGTCCAGAATCATGTTCGGCCGCCACCCATCCGGGCCTTCGATCGTCTGTTCAACACACCAGTCGTATTCTTCTTCCGTCTCGCCCTTCCAGGCAAAAACGGGAACTTGGCTGTCCTGCGCAACGGCGGCAGCGGCGTGGTCCTGGGTTGAAAAAATGTTGCACGAACTCCAGCGAATCTCGGCGCCCAGATCGCGAAGCGTTTCGATCAGCACCGCCGTCTGGATCGTCATATGCAGGCAGCCGGCGATGCGCGCGCCCTTGAGGGGCTGCGACTTGCCATATTCCTCACGCAGCGCCATGAGGCCTGGCATTTCCGTCTCGGCGATGGCGATCTCGCGACGCCCCCAGCCTGCCAGGGAAATGTCCTTGATCTTGTAATCGGTGAAGGATGCCATGAAACGTCTAACCCTTCTGCTGCTGCGTGACTGCGCCGGACGGGGCTGCCGACCGGGCGCTTGAAGATGGGCCTCGACATAGCAGCATTTTTAAGCGGCAATCAAGGGGGTGAACTCCTTCGCACGGGTCACGCTTCGTCGAACCCATCGCGGACAAGGCCAGACAGCGCCGCGAGCGCCGCTTCCGCGTCTCGGCCCGTCGCCTCAATTTCGATCCGCGTGCCGCGGCTTGCCGCCAGGGTCAGCAACCCCATGATCGAAAGCCCGGACACGGCAATGCCGCGTCTTTGCACCATGATTTCCGCCTCGAAGCGCGCCGCGGTGCGCACAAATTTTGCCGCCGCCCTGGCATGCAGCCCGCGTTCGTTGCGAATCGTCAGGCGCGCCTTGAAGCCGCCTTCCGGCTTTTTCTCCTGCGCCACGAAGCCTCGCTAGGCCTTTGCTTCTTCGGCAAGCAGATGCGAGGCGACGTTGATGTATTTGCGCCCGGCTTCCTGCGCCGCCGCCACCGCCGTCCCGATGCTGTCCTTTTCGCGAAGGCTCGCAAGCTTGATCAACATCGGCAAATTTAAACCGGCAATCACCTCGGTCTGCACGCGGTCCATGATGGAAATGGCCAGATTGGATGGCGTGCCGCCAAACATGTCCGTCAGCACAACGACGCCCTTGCCGGTATCGACCTCCGACACGCGCGCGAGAATTTCCTCGCGGCGCTTTTCCATATCGTCATCGGGATGGATGCAGACAGTTTGAAGTTGTTTTTGCGGACCAACAATATGCTCAAGCGCTTTGACGAATTCATCCGCCAAATGGCCATGGGTCACCAATACAAGTCCAATCATGGAATCCTCTTACGAAGGCTGCTCCAACAAATTGCCAAGCTCGCGATGCCGAATGGAGGCATGCCGCCCTTCCTGGGACAACCATTCGCCGAGCTTTTCGGCGACAAAGACCGAACGGTGCCGCCCGCCCGTGCATCCAATAGCGATCGTCAGATACGTCTTTCCTTCTTCTTCATAGCGGGGAAGCAGCATGCTCAGCATGGCCGTCAAACCCTTGAAGAAAGAGTCGAAGCCCGGGTCTTTTACGATGTGCTCGCCGACCTCCCTATCACGCCCGCTAAGCAGCCGCAACGCCGGGACGTAATGCGGATTTGCCAAAAAGCGCACGTCGAAAACCAGATCCGCCTCCCGGGGAAGCCCGTTTGCATAGGCAAAAGACGTCACGAAAAGCCGAAGTTTCGGCACATCGCCGCCGCCGAAAATTTCTTTCAATTGCTGGCGCAATTCCCAGGGCGAAAACCGCGTCGTATCCAAGACCATGTCGGCGCGCTCGCGAAGGGGCGCCAGCAACTGTCGCTCATGGGCGATTTCGTCCAGCACCGGCCGGTCGCCTCCCATCGGATGGCGGCGGCGCGTTTCCGTGTACCGGCGCAGCAGCGCCTCGTCGTCGCAATCGAGGAAAAGAAGCTGCAGAGCGAGACCCTCGGATTCTCCCAGCGATTTGATTTCGTCCAGCAGGCTCTCCGCTTCGAAATCCCGCGTGCGAATGTCCACCCCGATCGCCAAGGGGCGCGCGAAACTATCCGGCGAAGAAAGAAGCCGCCGAAGAAGCGAGAGCGGCAAATTGTCGATTGCCTCGAAACCAAAATCTTCCAGCGCGCGCAAGCTCGTCGTATGGCCGGCGCCGGAAAGGCCCGTCACCAAAAGGACGCGTTGCTCGGAAGGGGCTGCCATCTGCCGTCCGCGTCCTCAGGCTGCCCGGCCGTCGTTGCGGCTTGCCTCGATGGCGTAACGCAGCTTTGCCACGGCCGAGGCCTCGAAGGGGGCGATGGAAATGCGCGCCAGGGCAACGCCCAAATAGCTGCAATCCTCTTTTTCCGGCATGCGCGAGAGGGCCTCGGGCGAAACCAAATCCACGACCAGCTCAAGGGGCGTCGGCGGCGCGACCGGAACTTCGACAAGCCCCACGCCACGAATTTCCAACAGGCCGGAAATCGGCGGCGGCGGCGACGCGAGAAGCCGGCCATCCTGCAAGGCAAGCGCCGTCTGATCGTCGGCGATGAGCTGCCCGCCCGCTTCGATCAGGCGCAGGGCCAAGTCGGACTTGCCGCTGCCGGAGGGCCCGCGCAGGAGAAGCGCCGCGCCCTTCCAAACGACGCTGGTACCATGAACTTGCAACATGCGGCGTTGGTCCTTGCCAATCTTGAAAGATTGTCCGACCGTGAAAGGATCGCAGGATTGCGGAACCGCCGCAAGCCCGGCCGGACGGCCCAAAGGGCGCCTAATGGCCGCCTTCTTCCCCATGTTCCATCGCCCGGGTATCCGTCGCGCCGGTATCCGTCGCGCCAGGGCGCATCGTTCCAGGGCCCTCGGCGCCAAGCGCCAAAATCGGCACGGCAATTTCCATCGCCGGCGCCTGGGCAAAACGCAGCCGCAGCGTCAGCGTCGCCCCCTCCTTCAAGGGCGCGCCAAGCCCCATCAGCATGATGTGGCGCCCCCCCGGTGCAAGGGAAATGGCCTCGCCGACGGGCAAGGCAAGGGCCTCGATTTTCCGCATCCGCATGACGTCGCCATCCATTTGCATGCCGTGCAGCGCCGCCCGTTCCGCCTGGGGAGAGGCGACCCCCAAAAGCTGGTCCGCCGAGGGCCCGCCATTTTGCAAGGTCAGGTAAACGGCCCCCGTCCGCGCCCCGTCCGGGGTCGCCCGGGCCCAGGCATCGGATAGGGCAAGCCCGGCCCCGCCGCCCTCTTCACACGCCGAAAGGCCCAGCGCAAGCAGAAGGACCAGGAACCGTGTTTTGCGAAAAAGACTCATGGAAACGCTTCTCCTGAACGGCGATGGGGGCAAATGGATGGCCATCTAGCCACGATTTGACAGCCCAAGGAAGCCCCCGCAGGGCCCGCAAAAAAAATCCGGAGCCATGGCCAAATCCCCTTGAAAAATAACGCTTTTTTGTAGGCGCACCCATTTGATTCAAACGCTCGCTTCCGGCATGATACAGGCCGCTTTGGAGAAGGGTCGCAGCGATAACGGCCCCCAAAACTTACGCAACACCTGCCCAAAAGGGGGAAGACCTTGCAGCAAACTGGCCCCGTACAAAGTCACCATGGCCTAGACCACCACGGCATCCGGAACGTTTCCGCGGTCCATTGGAATTACGCGACCGCGTCCCTTTACGAAGAAGCCATCCGGCGCGGCGAAGGCAAATTGGCCCATGGCGGCGCCTTCATCGCCCATACCGGCGTGCATACGGGCCGATCGCCGAACGATAAATTCTTCGCCAAGGAACCCGGAAGCGAAGCCAACATCAACTGGGGCAACGTCAACCGGCCCATCGAGCAAGCCCAATGCGAAGGCCTTTACACGCGCATGCTTGCTTATTTCGAAGGCCGCGAACTTTTCGTTCAGGATTGCTACGCCGGCGCCGATCCGGCATTTCAGTTGCACGTGCGCGTCGTCACCGAAACGGCGTGGCACAATTTATTCGCTCGCAACATGTTCATTCAGCCCGGGGGCGATGATCTTCGCAATTTCACGCCGCAATTCACCATCCTGCACGCGCCGAACTTTCAGGCCGTGCCCGAGATTGATGGCACGAATTCGGACGTCTTCATCATTGCTGATTTTTCGAAACGCCTGATTCTGATCGGCGGCTCAAGCTATGCCGGCGAGATCAAGAAATCCGTCTTTAGTATTCTGAATTACTTGCTGCCGGAACGCGGCGTCCTGCCAATGCACTGCTCGGCGAATATTGGGGCAGACGGCAATACGGCCATCTTCTTCGGCCTTTCCGGAACCGGCAAGACGACCCTTTCCGCGGACGCAAAACGCACCCTGATCGGCGATGACGAGCATGGCTGGGGCGACAATGGCGTGTTCAATTTCGAGGGCGGCTGCTACGCGAAAGTTATTCGCCTGAGCCCAACGGCGGAGCCGGAAATTTTCGCCACCACGCGGCGTTTCGGCACGATCCTGGAAAACGTTGCCTTCAACGAGGGCAGCCGGATGCTGGATCTGGACGACGCGACGCTGACGGAGAACACGCGCGCCTCCTATCCCATCGACTTCATTCCGAATGCCAGCGAGACGGGCACGGGCGGGCATCCACAAACGATCATCATGCTGACGGCGGATGCCTTTGGGGTGCTGCCTCCGATTAGCCACCTTTCGCCGGAACAGGCGATGTACCACTTCCTGTCCGGCTACACGGCGCGCGTCGCCGGCACCGAAAAAGGCGTCGGGGCCGAGCCCCAGGCCGCCTTCTCCACCTGCTTCGGCGCCCCCTTCATGCCGCGCCATCCGACGGTTTACGCGAAGCTGCTGCGGGACAAGATCGCCAAGAACAAGGTGAATTGCTGGCTCGTGAATACGGGCTGGAGCGGCGGCGGTTACGGCGTCGGCGAACGGATGAAGATCGGCTACACCCGGGCGATGGTCCATGCCGCCCTCGACGGCCGGCTGGCCCAGGCCTCCATGACGAAGGACCCGAATTTCGGTCTTCAGATTCCGGAAAGCTGCCCGAACGTGCCCGACGAAGTGTTGAACCCGCGGCACACCTGGGCCGACAAGCAAGCCTATGACACAACGGCCCGCGACCTTACCCAGCGTTTCGAGAAAAACTTCAAGCAGTTCGAAAGCCACGTGGACGACAAGGTAAAAGCCGTTTCGATCCGCGCCGCATAAACGAACGTCCTTCAGGTCTTCTGGGAGGAGACGTGAAATGAGAAGCCGGTCCCTTTGGGGCCGGCTTCTTTTTTAATGGGCGGCGGCCCAGTCCGAAGCCCAGTTCGTCTCGACGACAATCGGCACGGAAAGCGTCACGGCGGGCGCTGCCGCCTGCTCCATCACCTCGGCGGCAAGCTTCGCGGTGGCTTCGACTTCGGCATCTGGCGCCTCGAAAACAAGTTCGTCATGCACCTGCAGCAGCATCTTCGCGGCAAGCCCGGCCTTGGCCAACGCGTCCGGCATGCGGATCATCGCGCGCTTGATAATGTCGGCGGCGGAACCTTGAAGGGGCGCGTTGATGGCGGCGCGCTCGGAAAAATTCCGCCGCGCCGGGTTCTTGTCCTGGATTCCGGGAACGTAGCAGCGCCGCCCGAAAAGCGTCGTGACAAAACCCTGCTCGCGCGCCAGCGCCTTCGTCGCCTCCATGTAATCGCGGATGCCGGGATAGCGCTGGAAATACGCTTCGATATAAGCCGCCGCATCCCCTTGCGCGATCCCAAGCTGACGGGCGAGGCCGAAGGGGCTGATGCCGTAGATGATCCCGAAATTGATGGCCTTCGCCTGGCGGCGCACCATCGGGTCCATGCCCTCGATCGGCACGCCGAACACCTGAGAGGCGGTCAGCGCATGAATGTCGACCCCATCCAGAAAGGCTTCGCGCAGGGTGACGATGCCCGCCACTTCCGCCAACAGGCGAAGTTCGATCTGCGAATAATCGGCGGAAAGAAGCTGCGAGCCTTTTTCCGGAACGAAGGCCTTGCGAATCTTGCGGCCCTCGGGCATGCGGATGGGAATGTTCTGCAAATTCGGATCCGAAGACGCCAGCCTTCCCGTCGAGGTGCCCGCCATGGCAAACGACGTGTGCACCCGGCCCGTTTCGGGATGCACCTGCTCCATCAGGCTATCCGTATAGGTGCTTTTAAGTTTGGCAATTTGCCGCCATTCCAAAACCAGGCCCGGCAGCGCATGCCCCCCGGTCGCAAGGTTCTCGAGCACGTCCGCCCCGGTGCCATAGGCGCCCGCCTTCCCCTTCTTGCCGCCCGCGAAGCCCAGCTCGTCAAACAGCACTTCCCCAAGCTGTTTCGGCGAAGCCACATTGAACGGATGACCGGCCGCCGCATGAATTTTTTCTTCCAGACCCACCATCCGCTTTGCAAAATCCGTACTTAATTTGCGCAGCTGCGCCTTGTCGACGCGAATGCCCACGCGCTCCATCGCAACCAAAACCGGCACCAGCGGGCGTTCGATCGTTTCGTAGACCGTTGCCATCCGTTCCTTTGCAAGCCTGGGCTTCAGCAATCGGTAGAGCTTGCCCGTCACGTCCGCATCTTCGGCCGCGTATTCGCACGCCCGTTCGAGCCCGACCTCGTCGAAACGAAGCTTGCCCCGGCCGCTGCCAACGACGTCTTTGTATTTGATTGTCTCGACCCCAAGATGAAGGCGCGCAAGCTCGTCCATCCCATGGCCATGCCGACCGCCCTCGAGAACGTAGGAAATCAGCATCGTGTCGTCGAAAGGGGCAATGGCGATGGCGTGGCGCGCCATCACCACCATGTCGTATTTCAGGTTCTGACCGACTTTAAGGACGCCCGGATTTTCAAGAAGCGGCTTCAGCGCTTTCAAGGCCGCCTGAAAATCGATTTGCGAAAGCGGCCCTTCCGCCTCCCCTTCCAACGCCAATGTCTCCGCCTCCGGCCGACGGTGGGCCAACGGCACGTAGCAGGCTTTGTCCGGGGCGATGGATAAAGAAAAACCGACCAGCTCGGCCTGCATCGCGTTCAGGCTGGTCGTTTCCGTATCGAAAGCCACCACCCCCGCCGCCACCGCCGCGTCCACCCAGGCCTGCAAGCGCGGCACCGTCTGCACCAGCTCATAGGCGTGGGGACCGGATGGCGGGGGCGGCGCCGCGTCGTCGCCCGCCCGCGTCTCGCCCTCGACCCGCGCCGCCAGGGTCCGGAACCCCTGGGCCAACAGGAACGCCCGCAATTTCTCCGGGTTCAGCGCCTTGACCCGGAAACTATCGATGGCCGCCGGCACCGGCACGTCGTCGCGAAGCTCGACCAGCCGCCGCGAGATGCGCGCCAGATCGGCGTTCTCCTGGAGCCGTTCGCGGCGCTTCGGCTGTTTGATCTCGTCCGCATGGGCGAGCAAATTTTCAAGGTCGCCATATTCCCGGATCAGCTCGGCCGCCGTCTTGACGCCGATGCCCGGAACCCCCGGCACGTTGTCGGTCGAATCGCCCGCCAGCGCCTGCACGTCCACCACCCGGTCGGGCGCCACGCCGAATTTCTCTTCCACTTCTTTCGGTCCGATTGTGCGATTGCCCATCGCATCGAACATCGTGATCTTTTCATCGACAAGCTGCATCAGGTCCTTGTCGGAGGAGACGATCGTCACCTTCGCGCCCTCGCGCGCAGCGGCGCGGGCATAGGTTGCGATCAAATCGTCCGCCTCGAACCCTTTCAGCTCGATGGCGGGCAAATCGAACGCTTGCGTCGCCTCGCGAATAAGCGGGAATTGCGGGATCAGGTCTTCCGGCGTTTCCGTCCGGTTCGCCTTGTAATCGGGATAAATATCGTTGCGGAAATTGACCCGGGCCGCGTCGAAAATAATGGCGATGTGGTCGGCGTCCGTGTCGTCGATCAGTTTCATCAGCATCTGGGTGAAGCCATAGACGGCGCCGACCGGCGTGCCGTCCGGCCGCGTAAGCGGCGGCAGCGCATGATAGGCACGAAAAATGAATCCAGAGCCATCAACGAGAAAAACGTGCTTGGGCACCGCGCTCAAAACGTCGCGCCTAACGGCTTTTCTTGTCCAGAACGAAACGCTGCGAGCAATAGGGGCAGACAATCTCTCCCTGGTCTTCCATGTCGAGAAAAACGCGGGGGTGCCCCGCCGCGCCGCCGCCATCGCATGCGACGATCGGCTTCTTCACGGAAATCGTTTCGTTTTCCATCTGGCTCGTCTTTCCTGTCTGGCCTGTCTGGGCCCGAATCCAGGCCCATGGCCTTGATCGCTTCGGCGATTCGACGGATGATAGCGATTGCAAGCGCACAATCAACTGTCCGCCCTCTTAAAGCCTGAACCGAATGAACGCTTCCAGCGAAAACCCTGCGGCGACGCCGCCTTGCGAGAACGCCATCGCAATCCGCGGCCTGGAAAAAACCTATGGCGGCGGCGTCCATGCCCTTGAGGCGTTCGACCTCACGATCCCGCGCGGCTCCTTCTTCGGCCTGCTGGGGCCGAACGGGGCCGGAAAATCGACCCTGATCAACGTGCTCGCCGGCCTCGCCATCAAGACGGCGGGCGATGTGAAAATCTGGGGGTTCGATCTCGACCGCGCCCCCAGGCACGCCCGCGCCGCCATCGGCGTCGTGCCCCAGGAATTGAACATCGACCCTTTTCTCACCCCGCGCGAGGCGCTGGAGGTGCAGGCCGGGTTTTACGGCGTGCCGAAGAAGGCGCGCCGCACGGACGAAATCCTGCGGGCGCTGCACCTTTCCGATAAGGCGGAGGCGTATGCCCGCGCGCTGTCGGGCGGCATGCAGCGCCGCCTGCTGATTGCCAAAGCCATGGTGCACAGCCCGCCCATTCTCGTTCTGGACGAGCCGACCGCCGGCGTTGACGTCGAACTTCGCCAGCAACTTTGGGAGTTGATCCGCGCCCTCAACGCAAAGGGCACGACGGTGCTGCTGACAACCCATTATCTGGAAGAAGCCGAACAGCTTTGCGACCGCATCGCCATCATCAATCAGGGCCAGCTTGTCGCCTGCGACCAGACGGAAACCTTGCTCCGCCGGATGGACAAACGGGAAATGCTGGTCACTCTCGCCGAAGATTTGAGCGAAGTGCCCGCCGCGCTAAAGCGCTTTCAGGCCAGCCTGCAGCCGCCACGGGTTCTGCATTTCAAATTCCGCACCAGCGAGACCGGCATCGGCGATATTTTAAACGCCGTGCATGAAACGGGCCTCACCGTGTCCGACCTGACGACGCGCGAAAGCGATTTGCAGGACCTTTTCCTGCAACTCACGCGAAGCGCGGCCATCGGGAAAAAGGCGGGACGCGTTGCGAAGGCATAGCGTCTTCCTTTTCCTTTCCATTCTGCTGGCCGCCTGGATTGCCGACCGCAAAGCGGCGCTGCCTTCCGGCGCCGAAGCGGTGGCGGCCAGCCCCGCCGGGGAGAAAAAATTACGCGCCGGCCCGTTTGCGGCGACGCCGCCTTTGGAGTAGGTTTTCTCGCCGGGATTAAACGGTCCGGCATATGCACCCGTAGCTCAGCTGGATAGAGCGCTGCCCTCCGAAGGCAGAGGTCGTGAGTTCGAATCTCGCCGGGTGCGCCAAATTTCGGCTGGGCGTCGACGATGTCGTCTTTCAGGCTCAGGACGAAGGCGGCGATGTGAGCATGATTGTTACGGCGGCTGCCGGCCCCCATTGTGGGCCGGTCGGCGAGCAGGACAGTTGCCTGTCCCGAGGTCTCCCAGAGCATCAAATGCATATTGAGTTAGGTACAGCTACCGCTACAACCAGCTTGGGTGTTCTTTACATTTCATCATCGTCCTGAACCTAAGCTTCATACGATTTGCAGAATGTGCATTGGCTTAATCGGCTGCCAGCCGCGCACCCATATGAGTGCAAGCTTGGAGGCGCTACCAATGTCGACAGACTTGGCCTAGTTTGAATCGTCCTTAGCATAAGCATCTGGAATCGAAATGCTCAAAAATATCATCCGATTACGAACATCGTCATCCGTCGGTTTTTCTGGCAGCGCGTCTGTCCTAAAACGCGCATAGTCAAAAAAGGCGGCTGCATGAAGAGAAAGATGGACAGCATCCCAAATCGCTTGATCATATCTCCTTGGCAACTTGATGCGGGGAACACCGGTCGGCTCCACCACTACCTCACCCCCCGGCAAGCTATGCATCCTCGAATCATGCACCTGAACCTCTGAAATCAGTTCGCGCAGGGCATGCCCGACTTCATCCTCATCGGCATATTCAATGACTTCCCGCAAAATGGGAACAACATCATCCGGAAGTTGCGGGAAAGCATCCGCATGCGTTCCATGCTTGGTGATATTCTTTTTGCCAATCAGAGAATAAGTTAGCGCGCGCTCGGCATAGTCAACCAGCCGGCTCAGAGCCAACGGCATCACCGCGCGGGCCGATTCAAACTTCTTTCTGCGCCGTTCGTTGTTATGACGATCCGATTTCTTAGTTGACCAAACCAATACCGCAATAGTGAATATAGCCGCGACAAGTGCGGACAAGCCGGACGCCAGGGCTTCGTGCGCATAAGCCCAGGCCATAAGATCTGTTGCGTAGCAAGTCATGCCGCCGGCCCCAATTGTTCCGAAACAAACATCGCCTACTGCATCTCGCCGGGTGCGCCAAATTTTTCAGTGGGATCGTCGAAGCCACGGCCCCAGGATTAGGAAACAGGCGATCGCCGTTTTATTTAAACCGCTTGCACTCGCGCGCGCCCTCGCCCCAGAAATCCGCACATTGGGCCTTCGTTATGTCGCCCTTCTCTTTGATCTTGGCGATGACATAGGCCGCCACCCGGGCAATGTCGGCGTCGCTTAGACGTTTCGCCGGCTTTGGCGGTTTGTCCTCGCCAAGCTCGGCCGCCGTCATGCCATAACAGTCGTAGCCCTTATAGGCCTTGCGATGAAAAGCGGGCATGCCGGTGCCGGGGCGGCCACAGGCAACCACTTCGACCAGATATTCTTCCGTCAAAATCGTCTCGCGCAGCGAAAGCGCCGCGCCGCCATACCCGCCGCCGCCGCCGCCATGCCATTTGTGGCAACCGACGCAATTTGCCTTTTTGTAAACCTGCTTGCCGCGATCCAGATCGGAACTGGCGCCGCCTTCGGCCAGGGCCTCGCCTGCCGCCGGCGCCGTTTCGGAAAGTTCCGCCGCCGTGGAAGCGCTTGGCTCCAGCTTTCCTCCAAACCAAAGCACGCTCAACATGCCGCAGGCCAACAACACGGCGACGAAAGAGGGAAGAAAAGTGCGAAAATTCATGGCGGGCGTTTCCTTAAATCTTAATGGGCTTGCTATGGGTCAGTTTAACACGGCCCAAAATAAAAAGGGGTGCTCCGCCTTTTCGGCGAAGCACCCCTTCCCCCCTGAACCGTTCAAGCCGCTACGGCAATGCGAAGATGAAAAGCATGCCGCCTGGCTTTATCTTTTCCAGCCCCTTGGTGCCATCGACGAACCATTTCGGCCAGGCGCCGCCCAGACCAACGGCCAGCGCCACATATTGCTTTCCGTCCACCTCATAGGTGACCGGAGGCGCGTTGATGCCGGCCCCGGTTTCGAAACGCCACAGCTCGTCGAGCGATTTCCCGTCCAGCGCCACCAGGGCCCCTTCCGGATAGCCGACAAAGACCAAATCGCCGGCCGTCGCCAGAACGCCGCCCAGCATCGGATAGACGGTTTCCTGCTTGGCGGCGACCTTGCCGGTCGTCACGTCAACCGCCGTCACGCTGCCGGTAATCGGCTGAAACTGCTTCGGCCCGCCGCCGGTGAACCATTCCCGATATTTATGGCTGCCCGGCTCGACCGGCTGGTTGTCGATCTGGTTGCAGCTTTCGATCACCGGAATGTAGACGAGCTTGCGCTCCGGGTTGTAGGCCATCGGCGGCCAGTTCTTGCCGCCCATATTGCCGGGGCAGGTGCGGCCCGTCTTGTCTTCGCGGGTCGGCGCCGTGCCGGGTTCGTATTTCTGAACATCCGCATTCGGATCGTAAGAGTTCGGCCGGCCCGTCTTGGGGTCCAGCCCCTTCGTCCAGGTTACCTTTTTGACGAACTGGGTCGCCCACTGGAATTTTCCGGACTGGCGGTCGAAGGCATAGAGATAGCCGTTGCGATTGGCATGGAGCGCAAGCTTTTTCGCGCCATCCCCTTCCTCAAGATCGACGAGGATATGCTCGGAAACCGAATCGTAATCATAGGGATCGTTCGGCGTGTATTGGAAATGCCATTTGATTTCGCCGGTCGTCGCATCCAGCGCCAGCACGCTGTTCGTATAAAGATTGTCGCCGGGACGATAGGCGTTGTCCCAATCGGGGCTTGGATTGCCGACACCCCAATAGAGGAGGTTCAACTCGGCATCATAGGAACCCGTCACCCAGGTCGGCCCGCCGCCAGTTTTCCACGCTTCGTGGCTGTCCTTCCAGGTCTCGTGGCCGGGCTCGCCCGGCGCCGGCACCGTATAGGTGCGCCACATTTCCTTGCCGGTCATCAGGTCCGTCGCCGCCAGCCAGCCGCGAATTCCATATTCGCCCCCGGCAACCCCGGTGATGGCCATGTTCTTGACGATCAAAGGCGCCGCCGTAATCGTTTCGGATTTGTCGGGATCGGCAATCGTCCGCTCCCAGAGAAGTTCGCCGGTTTTCTTGTCGAGAACCAGCAGACGGCCATCGAGAACGTGGGAAACCACCTTGTCTTTCCAAAGGGCAACGCCGCGATTGTTCACCCCGCAACAGGTGACGTTGCCGGCCCAGTCGCGATCGATTTCCGGGTCGTATTGCCAAACGAGTTTCGGCTGGCCTTTGCGAACGTCGTATTTGTAGACGGTCCCCCAACCGTCGGGGATATACAAATAGCCGTCTTCGACGATGGGCGTCGCCTCATGGCCGCCATGGGGCCAGATGCCGCCCGCCTCGACGCCGCCAAGGACTATCGTGCCGGTAACCTGCAATTTTTTAATGTTCTTGCGGTTGATGTCGTCCAGACGGGAGAAACGATGGGCGCCGTAATTGCCGTGATGGGTGATCCAGTTTTCCGGCTCCCGATAGGCGTTCATGAGCCGTTCGTTGGTTACCTGTGCGCTGGCATCGTTCCGCTGACCGCTCTCGACGAAGAGGGCGAGCGCCAAAAGAACGCCGCCGACGCCCACCAGAATCCAGGGCCATTTCTTTGCGCTTGTCTCCAATTTCATGGAGGACCTCCCCATCCTAACTGTGTTTTTTTGCCCCCGGCCGGGCCGGTCTTTGTCTTTGGGTTCTCATGATGCCGCCTTCTCGATGAACTGCCAAGCTCCTTTTCCGGGCTGGAAAATCGTTGCGTTTCCGCGATTTTTTTCAGACCTGGCCTGGCCCAAACGGCGCAATTTTCGGTTGATGCGGGAGGGGTGCTGCCCCACACTCCCCTGGCTTCGCCGGGCCTTTTAAGCCGCGCCAGGCAGAAAAAATAGACGTTCAAACGAGGAACCCCATGAACCGACAGCAGCGCCGACAGCAGGCCCGCCAATCGCGGCAAAAGGAAAGCCAGCCCCAGGGCGGCGACGGCTTTTCGGACCAGCGCCTGGACGACGCGCTTCGCCTGCATCAGCGCGGCGAGTTGGAGCGGGCGGAGGCGATTTACCGAAACGTGCTGCGCCAGCAGCCGGATCATCCGGACGCGCTGCATCTTCTTGGCGTTCTCCGTCACCAGCGCGGCGCCAGCGAGGAAGCCCTTGGCCATATCGAACGCTCCCTTGCGGCGAAACCGAAATCGCCGGACGCCACCTACAACCTTGCCGACGTCCTGCTTTCCCTGGGAAGAACGGCGGAAGCCATTCAGCATTTTCAGAGCGCCCTTTCGCTGCGCGCCGATTTTCCCGAAGCGCAGATCAGCCTGGGCGTTGCCTACCGCGCCGCTGGCGACATGGAAAAGGCTCTCGACCAGCTTCGCGAAGCGGCGGCAAAACATCCGGATTATGCCGAAGCCCATTACAACCTTGGCGATACGCTGCGCATTCAGAACGATTTTACCGGTGCCAAGGCCGCCTTTGAAAAGGCACTGGAAGTTCGCGCCGATTTTTCCGAGGCCGAAAACAACCTCGCCACCATCTTGCGAAACGAAGGCGACATCGAAGGCGCCGCCCGGCATATCGAAAACGCGCTTCGCATCAACCCCGACTTCGCCGAGGCCCACAACAACCTTGGCAATATCCGAAAGTCGGAAGGCGCCATCGAGGACGCAATCCCGCATTTTGAACAAGCGGTTCGTTTGCGCCCCGATTTTACCGAAGCCCATTACAATCTGGGCAATGCCTATCTGGCGACGGGCCGGGTCGACGCGTCCGCCGATGCCTTCAAGAAGGCGCTTGTTCTAAACCCGGATCTTGAAAACGCGCGCGGCGGCCTTTCCGAGGCCCAGCAACGCCAGGTGCCGCGCTGGCATTTTGCCATGATGAACGACCGCGCCCGCAACGAGGCGTACGATCAGGCCATTCGGAAAAGCGTGACGGAAAATGCCACCGTTCTAGACATCGGCGCGGGCGGCGGCCTGCTTTCGATGATGGCCGCGCGCGCCGGCGCAAAGCATGTCTATGGGTGCGAAACCGTAACGCCGATCGCAGACATGGCCACCCGCATCGCCGCCGAAAACGGCCTGGCCGAGCGCATCACCATCCTGCCAAAACATTCCTACAGCCTGAAAATGGGCGAGGATTTGCCCGAGCCCGCCGATCTGCTGGTGACGGAATTGTTAAACGCCGGTTTTCTTGGCGAGGGAATCTTGCAGGTGATCCAGCATGCGCGTGCGAATTTGTTGAAGCCCGACGCAAAGATCGTCCCGAGGGGCGGCACGGTTTATGCCATGTTGATCGAAAGCGCAGAATTGGTTGAAGAAGACCGGGTCAACGACGCCGCCGGATTCAACGTGCGCCCCTTCAACGAATTCGCAAGCGCCGAATATCTGACAAAGCGCCTGAACGCCTACCCCCACAAAATTCTTTCCGACTCGGCGGAAGTCTTTTCCTTCGACTTTCTGGACGCCCGGCCAATGCCCGAAACGAAGGAAATTTTGGTCCCGGTCACCGCCGACGGGCTTTGCCACGGGGTGTTGTTATGGTTCCGGCTGAACCTGACGGACGAAATTTCCCTGGAAACGAAGCCGCGCGCCGAAGACACCCATTGGCACCAGGCAATTTATCTCGAAGAAACGCCAAGGCCGTTGCACAAAGGCGAGAACGCCCGCCTTTCGGCGAGCCATGACTGCCGTTACATCTCGTTGAAACTGGCATCTGACTAACGGCGGACCGCCGCCACCTCAGACAATGTCGCGCAAGCGCGCAAGCGCGTCTTCGCAAGTGGCATAGCGAAGGCGATAGCACGTGCCCGCTTTTGCGATCTGCAAAAGCCGGCTTACCTTTGCTTCCGCATCGATGCTTTGGGTAAAATTTCGCCGCATCAAATCGCGCAGCACGTCGCTTTTACCGATCGGCTCAAGGGAAGCAGCGCCGCGCTCGACGCGCTCGGGCAGCACGATTGCCGCAATCGGCGCCGTCGCGCCAAAACGGGCCATCTCGCCGGGCCGGAGCCCGACAAATTTTCCGTAACCATTGCCAAGCACGTCGCGATCATCGAGAAAGGCGCGAAAGCCCGCCGTCACATTCGCGGGCAATGGCAGGCGGAGTCTGGGCGCCACGCCCAAGGAAACACCAAGCCCCGCATCGTCTTGAATGGCCAGCACATCGTCGGTGAAAAGAAGCGCGCCCGCCGCCGCGCCATGAACCGCCAGGGTGCTTTTTCCCGCCTTGCCGCTGGCCGGAAAGACGAAAAGGCCGTCTCCCATTTTCAGCGCCGCCGCATGAATACAGAGCAGCTCGGGATTGGCGGCAATGAAGGCGGTGTAAAGCTCGGCGAAAAAACCCGCGATGGCCTCGTAGCGATCCACATAATCATGGGACGTAAAATGATGGACACGGGTTTCGACGCGGTACCCTGTCTGGGTCCGCGCAAGGGTCAGGACCGAATCCGGCGCTGCCGTCTCCAAAATTGCGTGGGGCCAGGTTGAAATTGGCGGGCACAGAAAGGGAAGAAGCGGATCGCACCCTAAAATGGAAACGGGCGCGGGCACCCCTTCAAAGCGAAACAGCATGATGGGTCAAAACCAGAGCGCGCCGACGATGGAAAACGCGATCAGCTTGGCCGCGATGGCCTGCTTGGGCCGGAGGGCCCGCTTGGGCCACTCGGTCCACTCGGGCCGGAGGGCCCGCTTGGACGGGAGGGCCGCGTCGGCCCGCTTGGGCAGGGGCCGCCTTTGCCTTTGCCCTTGCCGCAGGGAGAAGGCTTGATCTTCGCCATGGCGCTGCCATCAAGATGCAGCAGCACCGGCGCCGTATATGCGATGGCCGCGCCAATTCCAAGACGGGTCAGCGCCTTGCGGCGGTTTACGATTTTTTCTTTCGAGATTTGGCCCATCTTCAATCTATCCCTTGTCCGAACCCGGCCTGCTTACGAAAGGTGGCGCCGGCCCGGCCTTTTTTCAAGGCCCCTAAAGCATAGGCCGTTTCGGGCATGAAGAAAAGTTTTGCCGCGAAATTTGGATTTTCCAACAGGAATATCAAATGGTTAAGTAGATATTACGGCGCCGCCTTCACCAGCGCGTAGACCAGCTCGATGACCGGCGCGCCATATTCGCGCCGCAGTACCTCCTCCCCCGCCGCCGCGATCGAAAGACGATCCTGGATCACGCCGGGCAGGTAATCCGGATGGTGCGCGTACCGGCCGGACGCCTGCAAGGCAAAGCCGGGCGCCTGCCCCTTTTCAAGGCTTAGCAGAAAAAATCCGCCCGGCCGCAGCGCATCGGTCGCCGCCGCCATCACGGGCGCGAGGTCGCCTATATAGACGAGGGAATCGCAAGCGATCATAAGGTCGAAGCATCCGGCCGGCATGCCGGCCAGAAAGGCCGTCGCCTCGGCGAGGTGCAGTTGCTCATAAACGGCGAGCGCTTTTGCCTGCGCAAGCATTTTCGGCGAAAGGTCTACGCCCGCCAGGCTTTTGGCAAGCCCTCGAAATTTTTTTCCGGCCAGGCCCGTGCCGCAACCGATATCGAGAATGTCAAAACGGGTTTTCCGCTTGCCGATCGCACGCTTGGCATAATCGAAGAGAACGTCCGGCCCGCAATAATCCAGGTCTTTGCAAAGATGCGTGTCAAAGGTGCCGGCATAATTGTCGAAATAATGCTTCACATAGGCTTCCGGTGCGCGCGACGGGGCGTCGGCGCCGCCAAGGGCGGCGATCATGTAGCGCGCATCGCCGTCCCGCGGATCAAGCTCCAGACAGCGGCGGTAACAGCGCAGCACATCTTCCGGACGCTTTAGGTAACTGTAGCTTTCGCCAAGCCGCCAATGGGCCTTCCGGTAATCCGGCTGCAACGCGATCGCGCGCTCAAAGAAAGAGGCCGCGCGCCCATGCTCGCCCTCCGACGCCAGCGCCTTTCCAATCGCATAGGCGTTCTCCGCCTCCAGCGCCATCCGTTGACAATGGGTGGCGGACGCCCCTTCCCCGTCGCCTTCCGCCTCCAACAATGCTTCCAACCCCTCCAACGCGGCGAGGTGCTGGGGCATGGCCTGTAAAAGTTCGCGATAAAGGGCAATTGCCCGCTTCGGCCGGCCAGCTTTTCGGTGCTGTTCGGCAAGATGGTAGAGGCGCGTTGCCGCCGCGGTCGCCCCGCCCGCTTTTCCCGAGGTAGCCCTTGACGCCATCGGCGCCCCCTCGCTTTTCCTATTTCGCGATCCGGGTGATGGTGGCGCTGGTGCTCTGACCGGGAACAATTTCGGCCAACAGAATTTGGCCGCCATAGCTTTTCACAAAATCCCCGCCGACCACTTCGTCCTCCCGGTAATCCGCCCCCTTTACCAGCACGTCCGGGCGAAGCGCCTTCAAAAGGCGCACGGGCGTGTCCTCCGTAAAGATGACGACGAGATCCACGTCGGCGATCGAGGCCAGCACCGTCGCCCGGGCCATTTCCGCCTGCACCGGCCGTTCGGGCCCTTTCAGGCGCGCAACCGAGGCGTCGCTGTTCAGGCCGATGATCAGCCGGTCGCACGCCGCTTTTGCCTGACGCAGCAGCGCGACGTGGCCCGGATGCAGCAAATCGAAACAGCCATTCGTAAAGCCGATGCGAAAGCCCTGCCGCCGCCAGCGCGCGACGGCGTCGTTCGCCTGTTCCAGTGAAACGCAGGCATCGGCGCTTTCAAGCAAATCGCGCTCGTGCAGCCCCGCGACAAGATCGTCCGGATGGACGACGGCGGTGCCCACTTTTCCGACAACGATGCCGGCGGCAACGTTCGCAAGATAGGCCGCGTCTGAAATGGAGGCGCCGCCAGCAAGGGCGGTGGCAAGGGTGGCCAGCACCGTGTCGCCGGCTCCGGAAACGTCGAAGACTTCGCGCGCCCGCGCCGACAGATGCAGCGCCTCTTTTCCTTTCGTCACCAGCGTCATGCCAGCAGCGCTTCGCGTAACCAGAATGGCGTTCACGCCGACGGCTTTCAGTAATTTTTCCGCCGCCGCGACGATCTCTTCATCCGTTGCAACCGGCAACAAGGTCGCCTCGTGCAATTCGCGCAAATTTGGCGTCAGCAGCGTTGCCCCACGGTAGCGGTCGTAGTCGAAACCCTTCGGATCGATGACAACCGGCACCTTCGCTTTTTTGGCCAGGTCAAGGATACGCTTTGCCATGTCTCCGACCAGAAGCCCTTTGCCGTAATCGGAAAGCAGCAAAACATCCGCCGCCTGAAGCGCCTCTTCGATACCACCGAGAAGTTTTCCGCGCGCCAAATCGCCAAGGGAAACCAACGTCTCGTGATCGGCCCGCAGAAGCTGCTGGCTTGCCGCGACAAAACGGTTCTTGATCGTCGTCCGGCGGCCTTCCTCGATGACGACGCCGTCATTGGCGGAACCCGATGCGTGGACAAGTTCGCGCAGCTCGTTTCCGGCCGCGTCGTTGCCGACGACCGAAAAGAAACGCACCTCTGCCCCATATGCCAAGAGATTGCGGAGCACGTTCCCGGCACCGCCAAGAACCGTCGTTTCGCGGCACACATGCAGCACCGGGATGGGCGCTTCCGGCGAGACGCGCTCGACATCGCCATAAACGAAGCGATCAAGCATGACGTCGCCAACGCAGACCACGCGGGCACCGCGAAAAGATTCCACTTCGGCTGCGAAGGCAGGCGCGTCACCCGTTTCCTTGCTCATCTTCCTACTCCTCGACGAGGCCGAGTTCCTGCTCCAACGCTGCGCACAGCATATGGCCAAGCATAATATGCATTTCCTGAATGCGCGACGTACGGTCGCTTGGGACAAGCAACAAGGGATCGGCCAGCCCCTTCAATTTGCCCCCGCCCTTGCCGCCGAACGCCGCCGCGACAAGGCCCATCTCCCTGGCTTGCTCCAGGCCGAGCAGGACGTTTTTGCTTTGGCCGGAGGTGCTGATCCCGATAGCGACGTCGCCCGGCTTGCCGAGCGCCTCCACCTGGCGCGCAAAAAGCGCATCGAAGCCAAGGTCGTTGCCGATCGCCGTCAGCGCCGAGCTGTCCGTCGTCAGCGCGATCGCGGCAATGGCCTTGCGATTTTTCGAAAAGCGGACGACCAATTCCGTCGCCAGATGCTGGGCATCAGAGGCGCTGCCGCCATTGCCGAAGAAGAGAAGCTTGCCACCTTCGCGGATCGCTTGCGCCGAGCGTTCGAGCAGGCTGCAAAAGGCCGCAGAAAGGGCTTGTTCCGTCGCCGCGGCGGTCGCGGCATGCTCGGCGAATTCCGCCGCATAGAAGGCGTTTAAATCGAGTTTTATCATGAGCTGAAACGTCCACTCCCCGGTCCCGTTTTGGAAAAAAGAGTGTACCAGATAAAGAGGCTGTTCGTGACCAGATAGCGCTTCCAAAGGCGCCCCGGCTCCGCGCACAACCGAAACAGCCATTCCAGGCCGGCCGCCTGCATCCAGTGCGGGGCGCGGCGGACCGTGCCGGCGAGAAAATCAAAGGCGGCGCCGACGCCCACCAGGACGCCCGTGAGATGGGGCGCGTAGGCCGCCATCCAATATTCCTGCTTCGGACAGCCAAGGCCGACAAAGACCAGACCGGCGCCCGTGGCGTTGATGCGGGCAACCGTCTCGGCGTCTACCGCCGGCTCAAGGGGCAGCGCCGGCGGCGCCTCGATACCGGCAATCCGGAGCGTGGGAAAATGCATTTCCAACACCTGGCGCAACGCCGCCGCCGTCGCGGCATTGCCGCCGAAAAAATAAACCGGCACCGCCGCCGCCGCGGCTTTTGCCAACAGGCGCGCCGTCAAATCGGGTCCGGCGACGCGGCCCGCCTCGCCATAGCCTTGGCGCCGCAAGGCCCAGACCAGGGGCATGCCGTCGCTGGTTACCCAAAACGCGCCCTCCATGGCGGCCCGCAGGCGGCTGTCCTTTCTTGCCGTCGTCACCATGTGCACATTGGCGACGCAGACATAGCCGCCTTTCCCCGCCTTGGCCGCCTCCAGAATCGTTTCCGTGGCACCGGCAAGGTTCCCCACCGTCACCGGCGCCCCGACGACGTTTCCCCTAGGCTTCAACGCCGCCCTCCCGGTATTTCCGCTCCCAGTTGAACGCCGTCTCGACGATGAAACGCAAATTGTCGTGTTTTGGCTGCCAGCCAAGGGCCGCCCGGATGCGCGACGCGTCGGCCACCAGCGCCGGCGGGTCGCCCGCCCGCCTTGGCCCTTCCGCAACGGTGAAATCGATACCGGATACCTGCTTCACCATCGCGACGACCTCGCGCACGCTGGCCCCATGGCCATAGCCGCAATTGAGAACGAGGCCCTCGCCGCCCGCCGCCAAATGGTCGAGGGCGGCGCGATGGGCCGCCGCCAGATCCGACACATGAATGTAATCGCGCACACAGGTGCCATCCGGCGTCGCATGGTCGGTGCCGAAAAGTTCAATTTTCGGGCGAACGCCGAGGGCCGCCTGCAAGGCGAGCGGAACAAGATGGGATTCCGGATCGTGGGCTTCGCCAATCCTGGCCTCCGGGTCCGCCCCGGCGGCATTGAAATAGCGCAGGATGACGCAACGCAAATCAGATGCGCGGGCCGCGTCCTGCAAAATCCGTTCGCTCATCATCTTGGAAGCGCCGTAAGGATTGATGGGAAGCAGGGCTGCATCTTCGGAAACTTTTTCCCCCTCCGGCAGGCCATAGACCGCCGCCGTCGAAGAGAAGACAAAATGTTTGACGCCGAAACGGACGCAGCGCGCAACCAGGGCCAGCGTGTTTTGCGTATTGTTCCGGTAATATTTCAACGGATCGGTAATGGATTCGGCAACTTCGATATGGGCAGCGAAATGCACGACCCCATCGAACGCGTTTTCCTGAAAAAGCGCGTCCATCGCCGCGTCGTCCGCCAGGTCGGCGACCACCAACCTGCCGGCAAGCACCGCCCAAGGGTGGCCCGCCGAAAGATTGTCGACGACAACCAGATCGTGGCCGGCCGCGGCCAGCTCCAAAACCGTATGGCTGCCGATATAGCCCGCGCCGCCCGTTACCAATAGCCGCATGCTGCTCCCCCTACACGCGCGCCGCGCGGCTCCCCTTACACGCGCGCCGCGCGGCCTCGTAAATTTCCATCAGGCGCACATAGTTTACGTCCGCCGTGTAGTTTTTCGCATACGCCTCTCGGGCATGGGCGCCCATGGCCGCCATGCGTTGCGGGTTGGCCGCCGCGAAGCGCACTTTCTCGGCCAGATCCGACGCGTCCCCCGGTGTGAAATGCAGGCCCGTTTTTCCGTCTTCCACGATTTCCGCCATTGCCCCCAATTTCGATGCGATCACCGGCAGCCCGGCCCGAAAGGCTTCCAGCAACACCATTGGGAAACCTTCGTACCATTCCGAGGGCAGCACAAGAAAGGTGGCACGGCCCATTTCGCCGGCGATCGCCGCCCCAGGCAGCGCGCCGGCGGCATCGATCCAATCGCCCTTGCGGCGGCGAACCGTTGCCAAAAGCGGCCCTTCGCCGACCAGCCGCAGCGGCACGTCCAAGCTCTCCCAGGCGTCGAGCAGGGTGCCAAGCCCCTTCTCCGGGCTTAGCCGCCCGACGAAAAGGCCGCCGCGACGACCCGCGGCATGCTCGACCGCCGCGCGATCATCGGGAAGAAAGTTTGGCTTTACCTGAATGTGCGCCGCCGGCAAACCGCCCTCGACGAATTTTTGCTTGGCAAATTGCGTCAGCGCAATGAAACGGTCTGGCCGCGTTGCCCAGGTGTCCCGTTTCCGGTGATAGGAAACCATGCGCGCGACGGCAAAAGACCCCGGTTGCGAGCCGCGATAGCAGCCATGCAGAACGGCCCGGTAGGGCGAACGGTGAACGCATTCCTCGCAAATTTGGCCGTCGCGATAAAGCGTCGCCGCCGGACAGATGAGCCGGTAATTGTGCAGCGTCATCACCGAAGCAATGCGCGCGTCCCGGCAGGCATCGAAAATGGACGGCGTCAGAAGCGGAAAGAAATTATGCACATGCACAAGGTCCGGCGCATGTTCCGCCAGCGCCTTCGCCATCTGCCCCCGGGCCCTCGCCGAATAGGGCGCGGCCAGCGCCGTTTGCAAGGCCCCAAGCGGGCCCTGAATGGCGGCGTTGGCAATCGTAAATTCCCGAACCTCCTGCCCGTTGCCTTCCAGCAACGCCCGCTCATTGGCGAACACGGCGTCTTCGCCGCCGGCTTGCCGGTAAAAATTATGAACGAGCAGAACGCGCATGGGCATTGCCCCGAAAGAGGTCGCGAAGCGGCCGTCTGGCCACGAAGGGGGCCTTCAACTTCGCCCGAAAATGCAAGGAATAATGCAAAACGATGCCCCTGAAGACGGGAATTATCCCCCCCAATGAAGCTCCTGCCTAGCCCCGATATGGCCTAAATCCACCGTTGCGCACCGGCGGCGCTAGCGTCTATCGTCGCCGGGTGGATAAGGCAAAATTCCTACCAAAAGCCAGGGTCGTCGATCGCTGCCGCACCGTCGCCGAATTCGCACGCGGGAAGGACGTTCTCCATATCGGCATGGGCGGCTACCTCGAAAACGACAGCGGGACACAATCCTATCTGGCATCCGATCTTTCCAAATCGATGCATGGCTACCTTTCCCGCACGGCTTCTCGCTTGACCGGCCTGGACCCCAACCCTCAGGCGGTCGAGACCATGCGCCAGATCATCCCAGGCGAATACGTCGTAGGCGACATCACCGACCCGCAGGCGACAGCGCCGCTCAAACATCGCTTCGATGCCGTCCTCTTGCTCGATGTCATCGAACATCTCGACAATTTCCGGTCCACCCTGCAGAACATCCGTCCGCTACTTAATGAGGATGGGAGGCTGGTTATCACAACTGCCAATGCCTATTGCTTCGAGTCCATGCTGAAAATGTTGTTGCGCTACGAAGCCGTCCACGAAGAGCATACTTGCTATTTCAGCTACCTCACGATGAAACGTTTGCTTGCCATGAACGGGTTTGAGATCGACACGTTTTGCTTCTACAGCGAGGGCGAACGCCGCCCGGTCGGAGCCTTTGGATGGCTCGGCTATCTTTCCCTTAAGCTGGTCACGCTTTTTTTCCCGCAATATGCCGAGGGGATATTCGTGGTGGCGAAACCAAGTTCCGCCTAACGGGCGGCAAGGAACGCCGCTATTTGTTATAGGCTTAGCGCCGGGCCCTTTGGACTCAAGGACATTCCTTGATGCGAATCATACAAGTCATCACCGCGTTTTGGCTGGGGGGCGCCGAGGAAGTCGCCATCAACCTAGCCCTTGGCTTAAGACAGCGCGGCCATGACTCGTGCGTGGTGGCGGTGAACACGCCAAAGGCCGCCGATAGGGTGGGCGAAGACCAAAAAAAACGCCTTTCCGAGGGGGGCGTAGAATTCCTGGAAATTGGCGGGCCGCATTTTCGTCTAAACAGTTTGATCGCCCCCTTCCGGCTGGCGTCTTTCTGCCGCGCGTGGAAACCGGATGTCGTACATTCCCACACGGATATACCGGATTTCACCCTCTCTCTGGCGCGGCGCATCACCAACATTGCCCTCGCGAGAACCATTCACAACACCACGCTGTGGCCGACACACCATCTAATGGGATGGGTCAGCGAGCAGCGCTTTCGCGACGATTTGATTGTCCACATCTCCGATGGCGCAAAGGCTGCCTACAGAAAGCTCCGGCAGAAATATGCGCTCCCGGAATCCCGGACACAGGTGACCATCCCAAATGGCGTTCGCAAAGCATCCGAGAAGGAACGCTTCGACCGCACCGCACTGGTTCGCGAATGTGGCGCAAACGCCGAGAAGATTCTTTTTTGTTTCGCTGGGCGGTTTACGTCTCAAAAGGGTTTCGACATCCTTCTTGACGCATTTGAACGCTTGCCGGAAGGGGTGTTGAACAAGCTACAGCTGCATGCTTTTGGCGAGGGTGAAGAAAAGGGCCGATATTTTAATCGGGTGGCCGAACAGCAATTGCCCATTTTTTTTCACTCGCCGATTCCCGAAATCCGCCGCCTTTTTCCTGCCTTCGACGCCGTTGTTATGCCTTCTCGTTTTGAAGGGCTTCCTCTTGTCGCCCTCGAGAGTCTCGCCGCCGGTGTCCCCGTCATTGGCACATCCGCTCCGGGCCTGGGAGAAACGCTCCCGCCTGAATGGCCGCTGAAAGTGCCGGTTGAGAATGCTACCGCGCTTGGAAAGCTGATCGCGGATTTCGTGGGCGGCGCTTTCAATACGGAACAGCTTCGCGAGAGGGCGGCGCGCTGGGGGGATCGTTTTACAGTAGACAAGATGGTCGAAGCCTATGACACGGCGTACCGAGATTATCTTTCCCTCAAAAAAGGGCCTCACGAAGAGAAAGGGATCGCCCACTAACACTTGTTCGCTCGCGAACACAGCATCCTTGCCCCCACCTGTTGGCAAAAATCATGGAGAAGAAGAACGCGCATGCGCCTGCCCCCGGAGGAGGCTGCGAAGCGGCCGGCGGCGGCGAAACGGCACCGATAGCCTTGCCCGAAGGTTAAGCGAATAATGGACGATAATCCCCCAAAAGAAGTAATAGAGAATCGTGTTAAAGGGCTTCTCGAAGGCATCTTCGCCGATCGCAAAAATCCAGATCAGAAGGAAAAATACGAAAAGGACCATGAGCCGCTCTTGCCCGACACGGTATTTTGCCCGACGGCACAATTGCATGGCACGGCTCCACAACAGTACCAGCGCAATATGCATCCAAATAAAGGCAAAGAGACCGACCACGCCGAGGCGCGCGAAAATCGAAATATAAGAATTATGCGGTTCGCGAACGACCGAACCTGACAGGTTGACGAAATCGACCAGCGGTTCGCCATAGCCGAGACCAAAGAGCAAATTGTCCAAGCTGGACGTCACCTGTCTCCAGATATCAATCCACCATCCGAGACGAAGGCCCACGCCTCCGGCCGCCCCCGCCAATTCGCCGCTGCCCCCGCCTCCTACGATTGTCCCAAAATGGGCGATCATGAATTCGAGCGAGATGGTGCCTCCGATACGGCCGGTGATCTGAATGCCCAGCGCGGAAACAACGAGAAGGGCGCACATCCCAAAAATCAGAGAGGACGACATTTTCACGAAGGAGCTGCGGTACTGCCAGGCAAACAACAGCAACATCGCGATCACCTGAAGGTAAACCGTCCGTGCCTGGAAGAAGGCGACGACATAAGCCAGCAAAATCGGCGCCAACAGCATCGGCCCGAAAAGGATCGTTTTTGGCCGAACGATCATGAGATACGCCGCCGCCATCAACATAATGACGGACGTGTTTATGTACTGGAAGAAAATCGTGACCTTGTTCCCGGCGGCGGAAATAATCGAGGGCGAAAGGCTTTGGAAAAAATCGCCGATGGGAAAAGTCAGGCCGTAAACAACGCCTATGGCAAGCAACTTCGGAAGCCACCGAAAAAAACGCTCGATATTTGCTTCCTTAGTCGCAAAAACAAAGCCGACCCAAAGGAAAAGGGATTCAAGGATATGGGTCGCATCGCGAAACGCCCACATTCCATGTTGTGGAATATTGATGATAAGCTGTACGAATCCGACCCCCCACCAAAGAAGAAAAGGCAAAAGAAAGATCGCGTGTGAAAAGCGCGGTAAAAACCGGACGTCCGTAAGCCACAGAAGGTAGCACAACAACAGCAACTCGCCGAAGGGGGCGCCGATGCCTGGCGGCACGCGCAGGATCATGAAGCCATAGTTTAGGATCAGATAACAGGCGAGGATGAAAAGAGTCAGCCGGTCTCGAACGTTCGTCAGAGTCAAAACGATCTCTTTCCAAAAAGCGTCCGGAAGCTTTTCATAAACCTGAAGAGCCCATATTCCCTACCCGGACACCTCAAGAAACCTCCACAACACTACTTCACACATTCAACGTATAAAGATTCTGGCTTATATTCATTGCCTTCTTCATCCACCTCAAGGCCGAACGATTTCCAATCCGGAATATCGCTTTCGTTGAAATGCCGGACGGTGATGTCGCGAAACCCTGCTTGCTTCAGGGCAAGCCTTAGATTGCATTCATCATACATCCATTGATGCGTTTCTCCACGCTTACGCGCGTCTCCCAATATCCTGTTTTCCAGGCACCGCCGCACGGGCGGCTGCTGTTGCGTTCCAAAGGATTCCCTTCGAACGCACTGCTCGATCATATCCGCGATGCAAGCATCGTGCTTGTCAAGCGCGGCCGCATCTTCCCTGCAACGCTCCAGGCTGGACAAATAATTTCGTGCAAGGCTTTCCAGATCGGGCACGCATATTCGTTGAATGCCGCCCGGCTTCAATGCACGATAAATTTCCCCTAAATAGGCGGGAACATCCCCGCGATCGATATGTTCAAGAATATGCGAATGATAAACGGCGTCGACACTTTCATCCGGAAACGGGATGCCTTTTCTCAGATCCCAAGCCAGTACATTGCTGGAAAGAGAAAGCAAACGACGGCGCCGTTCCTTATTTAGAAAGGGCACAACCAATAAACGAAGAAACCGGTTTCTCTTTATGCGAAGGTAGATTGACCAATCGATGTTGATGCATCGAGCCGAGGTCTTCGTGCCACATCCAAGATTTAGTACACGCATAGAATACACGATCTCCGGCGGATAATTCCCCTTATTGAACCACCGAATTTACAATTCGCAAGGAAAAATACGGCGCGCCTAAATTTGGATGGGGATACCCTGTCATTGTGTCCCCCCCTCAAATTGGATACGGTTGCACCCAATCCAGAGGTCGTCTGGACGAACCTTGGATAGGCGTAACTGTGGCACTCAACAAACAGCCGGCCGCCCAGCATAAAACGGTCCTTACCTACGGGACATACGATCTGTTTCATGTTGGGCACCTTCGATTGTTTAAGCGGTTGAAAGCGCTTGGTGATAAATTGATCGTCGGCGTTTCCACAGACGAATTCAATTCCATAAAAGGGAAGCGAACGATTATACCCTTTTCCCAAAGGGCCGAAATTATCGAGTCCATAGTTTGCGTCGACCTTGTCATTCCGGAAAAGAGCTGGTCGCAAAAAGTCGACGACATCAAAACCCATGGCGTCGATATTTTTGCCATGGGCGATGACTGGCACGGGAAATTTGATGATCTAAAGGCATATTGCGAGGTCCACTATCTTCCGAGAACTGCCTGCATATCCTCGACCGAAATAAAGCACGCGCTGGAAACCATCTATGAATTGAGCCCCAAAGAACTGGCTATTCAATATGAAGTGCTGCACCAGCTCCTTGCCGATTTAAAATAGCGGTCTTGCGATGCTCAATATTGGTACCTCATGCCCAAGAGAAATCTTTCGGGCACTGAATTGGCTGGTGCCCAAGCGGGCAAATCAGATTTGCATTCATTCCTTCCCCGATTATGAGGATATGACAAGAGGCCTGTTAGACGGGCTTTCAAAAAGCGCTATTGAATTTCAGATCGTCATCCTGACGGACAAGCGGGGACAAAAACCTAAATGGATCAAGAAAAACCACACCCACCTGCGACAATATAAAAAACGTTCCGTATGCGGCATTTGGGCGTATTGGCGATCGAAATACGTTTTCTTTACCCATGTGTGTTTTTCCTCGATTCGGCCGGTTCAAACGCAAATCACCGTAAACGTCTGGCACGGCATGCCGATAAAAACACTCGGCCGCTATCTTGAAAGAAACAAAGCCGTGCCTTTCTCGACCTATATAATTTCAACAGCGCCCTTCTTTTCAAAAATCCTTTCCACCGCCTTCGCCATGCCAATCGAGAGGGTTCTGGAGGTTGGGCTGCCCCGAAACGACCTTCTGTTGAAAGCGCAAAACAGGGCTTTAAAAAAGCAGCTCTGCGGCGATCAAAAATTGATCGTATGGTTGCCGACCTGGCGACACACGATCCTGGGAGAGGGAAGACTGGATGGCAGGCAAGCCGAGAATATCTTTAATCTAGCGGATTTGGATATCGGTGCGTTGGACGGCGCCTTCAAAAAGCTAGGGCTTAGCGTTCTTATCAAGCCGCACCCGATGGCCACCAGGCTGGAGGCAGATTTTGATCCGGAAAGCCTTTCAAACATTCGCCTGATCGACGAAGAATGGCTGAAGCAATCTGGAACGACGTTGTACGAACTGCTTTCCATCTCGGACATGCTGATTACGGACATCTCGTCCGTTTTGGTTGATTACCTTCTCTTGGATAGGCCAATCCTGTGCCATTTTCCCGACATGGAAGCTTACAAAAAGAACCGCGGACTGATCTGGGATTTTAACCCAACGGAATATGGCATTCCCCTCGTTGCCCATCAAAAAGAACTGATTGAAGCAGTAAAAACGAGCATGGAGCGTGCCGGGGAGAACAATCTATACCCCGCGCTTCGCAAGCTCATGCACGCCGATCATAAAAATAGTTCTCGCAAATTGATGGATGCGCTAGGCGTGGAAAACCAGACCGCTCCCACGCCTTAAAAATCGACGCTTAATCTATGTTCGACTGCCTGCCAGTTCCGCTCTCACCGCCCTCAGCAGGACAACCAAAAGAATGAGCGCTACGCCAAGGTTTCCTATCATTGCCCCCGTCAACTCGAAGTTTTTCAACAATGGGTACACGGAAAGCAGGGTAAACAGCGTGGCGTAAGCATCGCTTTGAAAGATGGGCCGTGTCCGCTCCAACGCACGCAACCCGGCGCGAAGCGGAAGCGCTAGCCCCACAAGCACATAGACGCCCGCATACCAGTAAAGCAGGTGCCCGTAGGCCGCGAAAGATTCTCCGAAAACAAGCTGTAGCCAGAAGGAAGGCGCCGCAGCGGCAACGATGCCAAGCACCGCTGCCGTCAGGCCCATCGCCCAGGCAACCCGCCGCAGATAGGCGGCAAGCGCACGCTTCCCCCCGCCTACCAGACTCGCCGCGGCATGCAACGGCACAACGTTTTCAAGCGCCTGAAAGAAGATACGGTTGACCCCCATCAGCGTTTGCGCGGCACGAAGCGCGCCGACGGCGGCCACGCCAAGCATGGCGCCCGCTGCGATAAAGATAAAGTTAGCCGAGGCCCATTGCAGCAGGGCCGAAGCGCCCATCCATTTCGCGAAATACCAGTGCCGCCTGCAAACGCCGGTAAAGGTGCTCACCCGCCACGAAAGACGTTCCAGAAAAAGCGTTCCCGTTAGAACCGCGGCGGCAGAGGCGCCACCAATGAACCAAAGAACGTCCGCGCTATCGAAACGAAAGCGCGGAAGCAACAGAAACAACAAAAGAAGAAGGCCAAGATAGCCGATGGCGTCGCCCGCAAAGGCAATGGCGGGACGTTTGCGCGTGAAAAAATAACGCCGAAAAAAATCGCGCAGTTGAAAAAGAACCGCCGTTACCGCCAAAGGAACCGCCAGAACGCGCAAATCCCACTGGGGCCGGATCTGGGCTGCAAGATGCACGCCCGCAAGAATAAGAAGAAAGGTAAGCGTTACGAAGATCAGCAGTTGCAGGAAAAGCGCGCCAAAATAAGCGGGCGCGTCTTCCGGCCGCTGCTTCGGGCCAATGCTCATCATGGGTGAGATAACCACCGCCATCTGCAGGCTTGTCGTAAAAAGGACAACCAGCCAGGCGAGGGTGAAACGTCCAAACTCTTCGATGCCCAAATGGCGCGCAATCAAAATGGTCGTGAGAAAATTCGCGGCACTCACCATTCCCTGGTCCAAAAGCGCCCAGTTCACGTGGTGGTGGCGCTTGGCCATTGCGAAGATTCGGTCGAACATTTTCCGCTTTCCGGACCGGATGGCTTAATCACCCAGTCTAGCATCGTAGGCAGCAGGCGTCCCCTTATCCGGGGGGCAAACCGCCATAGGGACGAACCAGACCACGCAGCCGGCGCCAATTGCGATAGAGGCCAACGCGCAAATCCGTCGCCAGAAGAAGCTCGCGGCGCAACGTGCGCAAATGCCCGGGCCCGGTCGGGAAAAGGGTTTCGTAATCGCGGACCAGGCGCGCAAATTCGCACGCCGGAAGCCCGCGAAAAGGCCGCAGCAGGCCCACAGGCGCGGGCCCGAGCCTGCCGCCAAGCCGTTCCAGCAATTGGAGAAAGCTTCTCGCCGCCCGGCAAAGCCGCCCCTGGGTCACCAGCGCCTCGAGCCGCTCCCAATCCAGCTCCTCCGTGCGTTCCAACATGCGAATCGCATCGACGCTCTTGCGCACGCTTGCCGGCCCGAAGGCGCCCTTCGCCGCGTTCGTCAAACTAAGAAAAAAGTGATGCTCCGGAGAAGGCACGCGCAGGCGCAAGCCGTCGATTTCCAGCCGGCGCGATTCGGAAAAAACGGCCTCCGTCGAAAGTGAAAGCGTGGCCGGGTAGGCATCGGGCGCGATGTGCAAATCGAGATTGGCGCTGGCATCTTCGGAAACGAAGGGCAGAAAGCTGACATCGGAAATAAACCCCCAGGGCGAACGCGCCTCGCCGCGAAAGCGAAAACCGTGGCCGGAGAGAAAATGAATAAGCGCGTCCAGATCCTTCGCACGAAGCAGCAGATCCAGATCGCCAATCGTGCGCGCGTCCGGATCGTCATAAAGGCTGTGCGCGCTGGCAAATCCCTTTATGTAAACGACATCGAACCCCGCCTCGCCGATCTTGCGCACCCAGTGCAATTGGCTATGCCGCAGAAACCGGTTGTACAGAAGCCCCTTATCGGCCAGCTCCGGATCGATCCATTCGCGCTTCAGCTTGGCCGCGGCCGGACGCAACAATTCGCGCGCAAGGGCTGGCGAAAGAAGGTCCGCAAACCGCCGCAGCATGGCGGGCGTCGCTGCCGAAACGTGCCGCTCCGCCGCCTCCGGGCATGTGACAAGCGTCCAGAACTTGGCTGCCACGTTGCTTGTACTTTCTTGCGATTGCGACAAAGAAACCCGTTATCCGGTTTGCAAGACCCGCCGCTCACTCCCCTCCAGAACAAGGGCCGTTAGCTGCCCGCTTGCATAGGCGCCGGTATCGATGCCGATTCTGTTCGGAAGAAATTCCGGCTTCGGCGTGATCGTATGGCCGTGCACAACAACCTTGCCAAAGTCCTCTGCGGAAAAAAGAAAGGCGTCTCGAATCCAAAGCAAATCCTCTTCCGTTTGCTCATGAAGGGAACGGCCGGGACGAACCCCGGCATGGGCAAAGTAATAATCGCCTTCTTCATGAAACGAACGCAAACCGCGCAAAAAATCGAGATGACGGCCGGAAATCTTTTCCGCAAATTCCACCTGCATGGCGGCAAGCTTTTCCGGCGTCAGGGGTGGGCGCGGCACCGAAACGCCATAACTATAAAGCGTGGCATCGCCGCCATAGGCCAACCAGCTGGGGCCGATGTCGGCATCCTCCAGAAATTTGAGCATGGCGTCTTCGTGATTGCCTTTTAGATAGACATGCACAAACCCAAAAAGCGGCGCTTCGAGTAGGCAGTCGATGACCTCCCGGGATTGCAGCTCACGATCAACGTAATCGCCTAAATAAACAACGACGTTGCGCGCCGATTTGCTCGCGCGCGCGTCCCCTTTGATCTGCCCATGCAAATCGGTCAACAAATCCAGACGGCCGTGAATGTCGCCAACGGCATAGACGCGCGTTCCCTCCGGGACCACAGCCGCGCCATCCGTTGGCTCCGATTGCCGAAAAGGGCTGGAAAAATTATCCTGCATGCTGAATTGCCGCCTCCAATGCTACGATAGCGCCATAAGAAAGCGGGCCGCAACCGAACCGCCGGACCCGGCTCGCCAGCGGAAATAACCCGAAAAGGGAAAAATGGGCCATTTTGAAGCGCCTTTTCTTCCCCTTGATCGGGCCGAAGAGTGACGTATCCTTAAGCGTGCAAACAAATCATACCACCTTCTCCCGAAGGGCTTCGACCGACCTGCAGACATTCCTGATGGGCTTTCTGCGCGCCGGCGATATAGCCATGGTGGTTTTTGCCGGAATCCTCGCCTACCGGATTCGTGAGCAGAACTTTGATCTTTCCGCTGCCTACCAAATCGCCTTGGCCCTTGGGACACTGCTGACGCTCAACTATTTTCATTTTGCCCGTCTCTACCGCGATCTTAGCTTTACCTCGACCCTCGAACCCCTGGGACGCCTGGCCCTGTCATGGATCCTCGTGGTCGTGACATTGATTTTCATCGCCTATTTCACAAAGACCTCGGAAGACTACTCCCGCATATGGGTTGCCATATGGTTTTCCCTAAGCTTTGCAGGCTTCCTTCTTCTTCGCTTCCTTGCCATGCTTTTGGTGCGCCGCTGGCGCAAGACCGGGCAGCTCACCCTGAACGTCGCCATTATCGGAGCAGACGGCCTTGCCCGGTTGCTTGCCGATCGCCTGACGGAAAACCACCGCACCGGCATCCATCTGGTGGGTTTCTTCGACGATGGAAAGGCGGCGCTACCGGAAAAAATCGGCGAGCATGCCGTCCTCGGCACGGTTGATGACCTGCTGGATTACAGCAGGGATCATAAAATCGACGAGGTCATTCTCGCCATTCCCTGGTCGGAAAGCGAAAAACTATTGGGTGTTTTGAAAAAATTGCACACCCTTCCCAGCAGCATCTATTTGTGCCCGGAAATCGTCGGCGCACCCATTCCAATCCACAAATTCGACCAAATTGCCGGATGGCCGATGCTGGCCGTTCAGGAGCGCCCCCTAAGCGGCTGGGACCTTCTTGCAAAAACGGTCGAGGATTACGTTCTCGGAAGCTTTCTTCTTCTTCTTGCCACGCCACTGATGCTGGCCATTGCCATCGCCATCAAATGCGACAGCCCTGGCCCAATTTTTTTTCGCCAAAAGCGCTATGGCTTCAACAACCGAATGATCGATATCTATAAATTTCGTTCCATGCGCCACACGAAGGAGAGCGAGGCAGCCTCCGCCGCCGAGGAGGAATTGGCGCAAGCAACCCAGGACGATCCAAGAGTGACGCGCGTCGGGCGTTTTTTACGCCGCACAAGCCTCGACGAATTGCCGCAGCTCATCAACGTGATGCAACGCCGCATGTCCCTGATAGGGCCAAGGCCCCATGCCGTCATTCACAACGAACAATACGCCGCCATCATCGACAATTACCTCAGCCGCCACCGCATGAAACCAGGCATCACCGGATGGGCGCAGGTGAACGGATTCCGCGGCGAAACGGATACCTATGAAAAGATGCAAAGAAGGGTTCAATACGATCTCTACTATGTCGACAATTGGTCCCTTTTCTTCGATTTAAAGATCTTGTTTCTGACGTTCTTCGTTCCCTTTATGCAGGAAAATGCCTATTGAACCCGCGCGCCTTCATCTTTTGGCCGTTGCTTGCGGTCGTCACCCTTGCGCCGCTACC
>JAJFGH010000098.1 GCA_021776275.1 Alphaproteobacteria bacterium
CCTTCGCCACGACTGGCAGCGCGAGGAAATCCTCTCTCTTTTTGATCGCCCTTTTAACGATCTTCTTTTCGAGGCGCATTCGCTGCACCGTCGCAATTTCGACCCGAACTGCGTGCAGATCAGCACGCTGCTCAGCATCAAAACAGGCGGTTGTCCGGAAGACTGCAAATATTGTGCGCAAAGCGCGCGCTACGACACCGAAATTGGCGCAGAGAAATTGCTGGCGCTTCAGGAGGTCGTGCGCGAGGCCCGCAAAGCGAAAGAAGCGGGGGCGACGCGTTTTTGCATGGGGGCGGCCTGGCGCAATCCGAAAGAGCGCGACCTTCCCCATATCCTCGAAATGGTTCAGGCCGTGAAGGCGATGGGGCTGGAGACTTGCGCCACCCTAGGCATGGTGACATCCGAACAGGCGACGGCGTTGAAGGAAGGCGGCCTCGATTATTACAACCACAACGTCGACACCTCGGAAGAATTCTACAGCGAGATCATCACCACGCGGACCTATCAGGACCGCCTCGACACCCTGGCCAATGTGCGCGCCGCCGGCATGAAGGTTTGCGCGGGCGGCATTGTCGGCATGGGGGAGGCGCGAGCCGACCGGGCCGGCATGCTGATGACGCTTGCGAATTTGCCGGAGCATCCCGAAAGCGTGCCGATCAACCTTTTGATACAGGTGCCGGGTACGCCGATGGCGGACACGGAAGCGCTCGACCCGATCGAATTCGTGCGCACGGTTGCCGTCGCCCGGATTTTGATGCCGCAATCCATGGTTCGCCTGTCGGCCGGACGCGAACACATGACGGACGAGATGCAGGCGCTATGTTTCTTTGCCGGTGCGAATTCGATCTTCCAGGGCGAAAAATTGCTGACCGCGGGAAACCCGGAAGCAACCGCCGACCGTGCCCTTTTTGACCGCCTCGGTCTTAAAGGAGAGGAACCCGCCGGCGCCGCCCGGCCCCATCGATGAAACGCGCTGCCCCAGAGAAAAAGGGGCGGCACCCGGAACATCTTTGGCTGCCCTATACCCAAATGGCGATCGAGACGCCGCCCTTGGAAGCCGTGGCGACGCAAGGCGCGCGCATTCGTCTGAAAGACGGCCGCGAATTAATAGACGGCATTTCGTCCTGGTGGACGGCCTGCCACGGATACAACCATCCCCATATCCGAGACGCGGTGACGCGTCAGCTTGAAAGCTTTCCGCACATCATGTTCGGAGGCTTCGTGCACGAGCCCGCCATTCGTCTTGCCGACCGTTTGATTGCCCTGCTGCCGCCGGGGCTGGCGCGCGTCTTCTTTTCCGAATCTGGCTCCGTCGCCATTGAAATCGCCTTGAAGCTGGCCGTTCAATATTGGGTCAACCGGGGCGAAACCGGGCGCGACCGTTTCGTTGGCTTTCGCCGCGGCTATCACGGCGATACGCTGGCGGCGATGGCCATCTCGGATCCAGACACCGGGTTTCACGACCGCAAGCATTTCAGCGGCTACATCCCGGAGCATTTCTTTACGGAAATTCCGAAAAGCGAGACGGACGCGGCGGCGTTTGAAGACTTTCTCCGCCAAAACCGCAGCAAGATCGCGGGCGTGGTGGTGGAACCGCTGGTCCAGGCGGTGGGCGGCATGCGGTTTCATTCCGCCAAAAGCCTGCGCAGGATCGCCGAAGCCTGCGCGCGCCAGGGCGTGCTTTTCATCGCCGACGAAGTCGCGACAGGCTTTGGCCGTTTGGGCGCGCTGTTTGCCTGCGAAGAGGCCGGCGTTACGCCGGACATCCTTTGCCTTTCCAAGGCGCTTACCGGGGGTACGCTTCCCCTGGCGGCGACCGTTGCCAGCGCGGAAATATTCGACGCCTTCTTCGCACCGGACCCGGAGAAAGCCTTTCTGCACGGGCCGACCTTCATGGCGAATCCGCTGGCCTGCGCGGCGGCAAACGCGTCGCTCGATCTGTTCGAGCGCGAGCCGCGGCTCGAACAGGTGGCGGCGATAGCCGCACATTTTCAAACCGCGCTTGAACCTTGCCGGGCGCTTCCCGGCGTTTGCGACGTGCGCGTGAAGGGGGCGGTCGGGGTGGTCCAGCTTGAAGGCGAGGTGGATCACGATTGGCTGCGCGGCCGTTTTATCGAAGAAGGGGTATGGATTCGTCCTTTTGGCGACATGGTCTATCTGATGCCGCCTTTCGTGATCGAAGAGGCGGAGCTGGGCCGCCTGACCGATGCCATCGTCAAAGTGGTTGGCGAGTGGTCGGCGCAAAAGCGGGCATGAAAAAACCCCCGGCCGCAGATCGCGGCCGGGGGTTTTTAAAGCTTGGTTACTTGCCCAGGAAGGCTTTCTTCAGCCGGTCGTTGACGAGGTCCGGCTTCTCCCACATCAGGAAGTGACCGCCATCCGGCACATATTCCATCGTGTAATTGTTGTACCAAAGCGTCACGTCGTTCGACCAAACGGACGGCACGACGGGATCGCCCATTCCCCAAAGGAAGGTCGTATCAAGGTCCGAAATCGTGCGGTCAAGCGGCGTCCATGGATTGGACGTGATCGAGAGATTGGCGCGATAGAAATTAAAGCCGCCATGCACATTTCCAGGCTTCACGAAGTTGTCCGTGAGGATTTCCATTTCTTCGTCCGTGATCAAATCCTTGTTGTAGGACCAATGGGAGAAGAAGTGCTTGAAGTAGCGCTTGGTCGCTTCGCGGCTTGAGGAAACCACGTCAACGGCCATGTCGAGCTGATGGAACTGGGAATACCACGATTCCGGGAAATGGCCGGGGCTTAGGTAGCGCGGCCCAAAGCCGGGAACGATGGGGTCCATGATGCAGGCTTTGATCGTCCGGTTGCGGTATTTGCGGATAAATTTATGAGCGACGACGGAAGCGTAGTCGTGGCCGACGATGTAGGCCTGCTTGATGTCGAGGGCATCCATCAATTGGGCATAGTCCTCGACGACATGATTCAAATGATATTCCTGGACGTTTTTGAGGTCCGGCTTCTCCGTATCGCCATAGCCCCGCATGTCCGGCACGATGACGTCGAAATGCTTGGCAAGCTCACCGATGTTTTTGTGCCACTCCCACCAGAAGCCGGGCCAGCCATGCCACAGAAACAGCGGCGGGCCTTTGCCTTCGCGGACGTAGTGCATCTTGACGTCTTTTAGCTGGACATAATGATGCTTGAAGTCGTCCGGCTTGCGAATGCCGGAAGCGGCCTGGGCCGAAGGAAAGAAGCCTTCGGACATTTTTTGGCGCAAGGGGAGGCCGGCGCCAAGAAAGGCACCCATGGTGGCAAGGCCCGCGCGCTTGAGAAAACGCCGCCGCCCGGCATCCGAGATGGGGTCAAAAAGCGCGGCGTCCATAAGTTCGCTGTTTTGGGACGGGGTTTTGCTCGCGCTTCGCTCGGTCTTGGCAATGGTCATGGTTTCCTCCCTAAAGACTTCCCTTTTTTGCCCTTTTAAGCCGCCATGGCGGCGGCTTCTGCCAAGAAGTATGCCTGCTTTGGCTGCCCGAAGAAACGATTTTAGCCCCCTCAAAATCCCGGAATTCCCGCCCTGGATTTACCCCTTGTCAACATGGTTGCCCCAGGGTTAAGCCCGTCACGACGGCGGAGGCAGGGGCCTCGACGCCTAAAGCAAGGAAACAGGGCCATGGACCCGGAAAAAGAGCGCTACATTCTCACGATCGCCTGTCCGGACCGGAGAGGGATCGTTGCCGCCGTTTCCGGCTTTCTTGCGAACCAGGACTGCTTCATCACCGAATCGTCCCATTTCGGCGACATGGAGACGGGGCTGTTCTTCATGCGCACGGTTTACCTGCCGGGGGCGGGGACGCCCTCGGAAGAGGCGTTCGCGGCGCAATTTGCCGATGTTGCCGATGGCTTCCAGATGGAATGGGCGCTTTACGACGGGCGGGCGCGCCCAAAAGCCCTGATCCTGGTCTCGCGTTTCGACCACTGTTTGAACGACCTGCTTTACCGTTACCGGACGGGGGCGCTTGGCATGGATGTGCCGGCCATCGTCTCCAACCATGAGGATCTGGCCGATTTGGCAAATTGGCACGGCATTCCCTTTCATCATCTCCCGGTCACGCGGGAAACGAAGGAAGCGCAGGAAGCCAAAATTCTGGCGCTGGTTGAGGAAAGCGGGGCCGAGCTGGTTGTTCTTGCGCGCTACATGCAAATCCTGACACCGGAATTTTGTGCGAAGCTTCCGGGCCGGATCATCAACATCCACCATTCCTTCCTTCCCGGTTTCAAGGGCGCAAAGCCCTATCAGCAGGCCCATGAGCGTGGCGTGAAGCTGATCGGCGCCACGGCCCATTACGTGACGCCCGACCTCGACGAGGGGCCGATCATCGAACAGGAAGTCGAACGCGTCGATCACGCCGATCGGGTCGAGGATTTCGTCCGGGTCGGCCGCGACATCGAATGCGTCGTGCTGGCACGGGCCGTGCGCTATCACCTCGAACGCCGGCTGCTTCTGCACGGCAAGAAAACGGTGGTCTTTCGGTAAACTCCCGACGCAGGCGGGCGCTATTCGTGGTCGTGGTTGTCTTCGTGCGAAGGGGCGGTGCTGGGGGTTTCGACGTCGGAGCGAACCCCGAGGCCGTGTTCGTAAACAAGCTCGCCGCCCTCAAAGGCGGTAAGGCCTAACATGCCAAGGGCAATTGCAAGGGCCGCCAAAAAGCCAAGGGCAATTTTTTCATTGCGCCGATACATGCGGGCTGCCCACAGCGCCAGCACCCACCAGGCAATGGCCGTCGGCACCGCCCAGTTTCGATGGTCCGTCATTTCCGCGTGGCTCGCCGCGTCATGAGTGACGGTGTAATAGGCGTAAAACCCGGCGCTGATGGTGGCGATCGTAAAAAACGCGCCAAGCCAGAGATTCCAATAGGCCGCAATCTGCAACGGCTTGGCCCAGCTTCTGCTGGCGAAGGCTGTGCTTGTAAAAAAAAGCAGGCCCGACGTCACAAAAAGAGCAACCGTGAAATGGACGAAGATCGGGTGCCAGTTGGGCACAATTTCGATCATGCTTTTCTCCTGGACTTAAGATGCGCCATCGGGGCTGCGACCCGGAACGCGTTGTGACGCATTCCGGGTCGGTGCTTTTCTTCTTTTAATGGTCTTGCATCATTTCTTTCATGTGTTCTTTTGCTTTTTCCTTATTCCCTTCCATCTTCTCCATATTTTTTTCCATTTTCTCCATGTTTTCTTCTTTCTTCATTTCCTTGTGGGATTTTGCTTCGTCCTTGTGCTCTTGCATCATGCCTTTCCCTTGCATCATGCCGTCTTTTTTCTCCATGTGATGCCCGGCCAGGCTGGGCGAAGCGGTCATCGCCAATGCGAGGGCAAGGGCCGGTATCGTAAAAAAGAATTTTTTCATCGGATGTCTCCTTCCTAAGGGTCTGTCACGGATTCGATAACGTTTCAGGCTCAATGCCCGCCTGAAATGGGCCCGAAATTGAAAGCATCGTGTTCCAGGTTAAGAATGCTGCCTCGTTCGCCGACCGATTCATTGAAGATATGGTCAAAGGCGAACACGAATCCAAGGACGAATTTATGTTCGCTGTCGATGCCGGTCGCGGTTTCCAGAAGCGAATCGTTCTCCGTGTATTGGTATTGGGTAAAGAAATCGATTCCGCTTCCAAGGCGGTAGGCGTAGGTCGGCACGATCGAGAAGGCCGAGGCGTTCGAGAAATTCCGGTAATCCTTCCAGGCGACGGTAATTGCCGCTTCGCCGCGGGTTTGAAGGTAGGGGCGGTAGAGGAAGCGAAGCGAGGCCGCGACGCCCATGCTTTCCGCCCGGCGCCGTTCGAAGCGTTCCGCCAAGGCGGACACCTTGGCGCCGTCCTGGTAGATCCCCTGAACGTCCAGCGACCATTCGCCTTCCGGGTTGCCGTTGAGGTTGAGGGATAGCGCGCCGATGAGCGCAAAGGCCTCGTCCTTGGGTGCCGTGCCAAGGGCGTCGAGGTTTTGAAAATAGCCGGTGAGGCCTGCGAAGCGTACGCCGGGCGCCACCATCAAGGCTTCGGGTATTTCATAGGCAAGGGTCACGCTGCTGCCGTTCACGTCGCTGCTCGATTGGCGCTTGGCGGCGAGGTTCGTCTCCGTCTGGGCGAGCAGGGCGCCGGAAAAGCGCAAATTCGGCATGGCCCACCAGCTTGCCTGGCCGAGGCCGCCGAAGATTTGGTATTCCTCGGCTTCCGCGTTCGACTGGCCGTTGCCGACATAGACAAAATCGACAAGGTCGTCGTCGCGGATGGTCGGAAAGGCGATCAGCCCGTTTGGCAGTCGCGACCGTCCCATCTTGACCTCATAAGCCGGCCCGCCGATTCCGGCGAAGGCCTGATGCAGGTAGATGTCGTCTTCGAGGTCCGTATCGTCTTCGGGCGCCTTGATGCCGAAGGTGGCAAAGCCATAGCTTTCGCTGTCGAAGAGGTATTTCGAAAACCCGAAAAGCAGGCTGCTGTCGGCAATGTCGAGCTTGGTCGAATCGCCGCTGCCCGGGCCGTTTTGCCAGGTCTGGTCGAAGGTGGCGACGATCCGGCCGCCGATGGCGATCTCCGGCGTTACTTTCGGATCGATCTCCAGGGCAAACGCCGGTGGCGCCGCAAGGCAGGCGGCCAGCGCGATGGCGAAATGTCGAGTGCGTTGGTTTTTCATCCTACCCTCCTATTCGTTCAAGGCGATGGACGGCACATAAGGCGCGTCGTCCATGTCCTCGTAGGTCAGCATGGTCAGCATGCCGCCCGGATAAATGCCGTTGTTCGTCACGCGACGGACGTCGTGATCGTGAAACGTCCAGAAACCCGGATTGTCGCCATAGATCACAATGTCGGCGGTTTTTCCGGGATGGATGGGGATGGTGTTCATCCGCTCGGGCCGCTCCAGCGGGTTGCCGTCATCCGCCACTTTCCAGAACTGGTGCCCGTGCAGATGCATGTGGTGGGAAAGCATGCCGCCATTGATGAGGCGGACGCGGATATATTCGCCTTTTCGAATCTTGATGGCTTCGGTCGCCGGATAGGATTTTCCGTTGATCGCGAAGAAATCCGGCTCGATTTTCGGGGCCTCGGCATTGCCGCGCGTATAAGGGGGGTGCCAGCCGTCCTCGATGGCCTGCACAAAATCCGCATAGGTTTTGAAAAACCCGTGGGTTCGCGAAGACAGCTTCCCCAAGGCCATCAGGCGGTTCACGCGTTTCATGCCCTTCAGGACTTCGTTCATGGTCTTGCGCGAAAAATTCAGGTCGAAACTTTCCAGCATCAGCACGTAGTCCCGTTCGTAAGGAAAGCGTTTGCGAATGGGATCGTCCGATGATTCGATAATGAAGGCGCCGTGAAGCGCCGACATCATGTGCATCGGCGTCGACCAATGGCAGTGATAGAAGCGGGTGCCGGCGGGCCGCGCCTGAAAGCGATAAACGAAGGTCTCTTTTGGGTGGATCGGGTCCTGGGTCACCATCGGCACGCCGTCCATGGTGTAAACGACGTCGAGGCCATGCCAATGAACCGTGTGCATCTCTTCCGTGTTGTTCGTCACGCGGACCTTGATCCAATCGTTTTCCTGAACCCGGAAGACCGGTCCCGGCACCTGGCCGTTGAAGGCGAAGGCGGGGAGGTGCACCTTCGGCAACAATTCGTGGTTCACGATGTCGAAGCTAAGGTCAAAGGTCCGGTAAGAAACGTCTGCGTCGGAAGGCGCGCCGGGCGGCTCCGTGATGGCGCCCATCATGTTGTGACCCGGCGTGTACATCATCGAGCCCTTGCCCGGCGCATTGGGCTGGGTCATGTAGCCATGGCCATGGCCTTCCATCTCGGCGGCGTTGGCTGCCCCGGCAACCAGGCTGCCGCCGGCCAGGGCCAGCGTCGTTTGAAGAAATCGCCGCCGGCCGGCATCGTCCGGCCGCGCCAGGGCGGTTTCTTCGGTTTTGAATGGGTGGTCCGGGCTCTCCGACATGTTGTCGCTCCTCATTGCCTCGTCGCCACGAAACCGCCAATTGGCGGCCGCGAAGCGGTTTCATCGTTTCGGGCGGATTAGAGGATGGCGAATTGCGGAGGGGCGGAAGGGGGTGCCGTCAGATGGCTGGGAGGCAGGCGAAGCGCCCGGGGCTGGACGATGGGCGCCGGCAGGGCGCGGCCGGCGACGGCGATTTCCGGCACAAGGCCGGAGGCGACGGCGACGCTGCAACAGCACCCGGCCATGGGCTCGCACGATGTGTTTTGGTCATGGGCGACGGCTTCATTCGAAGCCATCTCATGGTGCGAACTGGCGGCTTCGTCGCAAGGAGAGGCCTGGCCGCCGAGCGCCGTCCAATCCGACGCGGCCAGCAAGGCCGCCCCGAGAATCAGGGCAAATCCAAAGGCCAGATAGGTGGAAGCCGGTTTTTTCACGCCGTTCCCGATGTGCCATGGCGAGGTCAAACGAGTAAACGTTCCCGCGGCTGGAAGGTCAATGGGAAAGGGCGCCGAAACTAGGGATTGACGGACACCCTCGCAGCTTTTCTCATAGGGGCGATGGTCGATTTCACCCTTTCGCCGGAAATTCAGGATTTTCAAAAGCGCATCCGCGCCTTCGTGGCCGAGCGGGTCTTGCCACTCGAGGCGGACCCGAGCGCCTATGACGCCCATGAAAACATTGCGATCGAGCGGCTGGAAGGGTTGCGCGCCGAGGCAAAACGCGAGGGCCTATGGGCGCTGCAGATGCCGAAAGCGCGCGGCGGCCAGGGGCTTGGCGCCGTCGGCATGGCGGTCACCTACGAGGAAATGGGCCGTTCCATCTTCGGGCCGGTCGTCTTCAACGCTGCCGCTCCCGACGACGGCAACATGCTGCTGCTGAACCGCATCGGCACGGATGCGCAGAAAGACCGCTGGCTGCAGCCAATCATCGATGGCGATGTCCGGTCCGCCTTTGTGATGACGGAACCGATGCCGGGTTCGGGTTCGGATCCCGGCGCCATGCTTACGCGGGCGACAAAAAAAGGGTCCAAATGGCTTGTCCATGGCGAAAAATGGTTCACGACGGGGGCGGAGACGGCCAAACATTTTCTTCTCGTGGCGCGCACCTCGGACGATCCGCGGCGCGGCCTTAGCGCCTTTCTCTTTCATGGCGATCGGCCGGGCTGGGAAATTACGCGCCGCATTCCGATCATGGGGCCGGAGGAACATGGCGGCCATTGCGCGCTGCGTTTCGACGGGCTCGAGATCGAGGACGCCGACCGCCTGCTCGAGATCGGCGATGGCCTCAAGGTCACCCAGATCCGCCTCGGCACGGCGCGGCTCACCCAGTGCATGCGCTGGCTGGGCATGGCCAAGCGGGCCATGGAAATTGCCAGCGAGCACGTCCGCGAGCGCGAGAGTTTCGGGACGAAACTCGCCGATCACGAAGGGGTTCAGTGGATGATGGGCGAGGCGGCGACGGAAATTTCCGTTGGCCGGCTGCTGACGTTGCACGCGGCCTGGAAGCTGGATCAGGGCGATTTTGCCCGCAAGGAAGTCGCGATGGCGAAGATCCAGGTGGCGGACACGCTGCACAAGGCTGTCGACACGGCACTGCAGCTTTGCGGGGCAAAGGGCTATTCCAAGGACACGCCCTTGGAGTGGATGTACCGCTACGCCCGTCAGGCGCGCCTCGTCGATGGCGCGTCCGAGGTCCACAAGATGGTTCTGGCCCGCTTTCTGTTGCAGGAAGGAGCGGCGTTCTGGTCGTGGGCGTGAGCGAGCCGGATCTTTGCCAGCGCCTCGAAAATTTTCTTGCCGATGGGGCTGGGGCCAGGGCCGCGAAATTGCTGGAATTGGCGCCGCTCGCCGGTGGGGCGGTGCAGGAAAACTGGCGCCTTGATGCCGAGCTTGCCGACGGGCCCTATCGGGGCAGGCAGGCCTGGGTATTGCGGGCGACGGCGCCGGCCGGCATTCCGAACAGCCATTCGCGCGCCGAGGAATTCGCCCTTTTGGAAGTCGCGCGGGCAGAGGGCCTGGCGGTGCCGAAGCCGCTTTTCGTCTGCCGCGACCCGGCCGTGTTCGGACGCGATTTTTTTATCATGGAGCGGCTTGCAGGCGATGCCGCCGGTTACCGCCTGGTGCGCGACAAAGACCTCGATGGCGAGGCCCTTTTGCATCGCCTCGGCACCGAACTTGGGCGCATGCATCGCATTCGCCCGCCGCGGGCCGATCTCGGCTTTCTCGAGCTGCCGGAACCCACCCCCGCCCTTGAGGCGGTTCACCGGTTTCAGGCCCAAATCCAGGCGCATCCGGCGCCGCATCCGGCTTTCGAATGGGGCTTGCGCTGGCTTGCGGCGCACGCGCCGGAACCCCAGGCCCTCGTCCTTTGCCACCGTGACTTTCGCACCGGCAATTACCTGGTTGCCGAGGGGAAATTGGTGGGGCTTCTCGATTGGGAATTCGCGAATTGGAGCGATCCGATGGAGGATGTGGGCTGGTTTTGCGCGAAATGCTGGCGTTTCGGGAATGCCCGGGAGGCGGGTGGCATCGGGACAAGGGATGCCTTCTACCGGGCCTATGAGGCGGCGTCGGGCCTTCGCATTCAGCCCGCATCGGTCCATTATTGGGAGGCAATGGCCCATCTGCGCTGGGGGATGATTGCGGTTCAGCAAAGTGACCGGCATCTAGGCGGTAAGTTGCCGTCGCTGGAATTGGCGCTGACAGGGCGGCTGGTCGCGGAAATGGAGCTTGAATTGCTGGCCCTGATCGATCGGGCGGAAGGGGAGCGCGGCTGATGCAGGATCGCCCGACGGCGCCGGAACTGCTGGAAGCGGCGCTCGCCGCCTATGTCCGCGATCTGTTGCCGGAAATCCCCGGCGAGAAGCGCTACATGGCGCTGATGGTGGCCAACGCGCTGGCGATCGTCGGGCGCGATCTGGCGCAGGGCGAGGCGTTGCTTCAAAAAGAAATAAAGCGTCTTCAAGAACTTCTGACACTTCCTTCATCTGAAATCAAAAATTCGGATTCGCTCAAAGCAGAGGCCGAAACCCTCAACCGCCAATTGGTGGCGCAGATCCGTACCGGCGCCTTCGACGAACCGGGCGCGGCGCGGGACTTGCAGGCGCATCTCGTCGCCACCACGGCTGAGAAGCTTGCCACCAGCAATCCAAAAGCGTTGCGGGGCAAAGAGGGGGCATAGGCAAAAGGCTGGAATTGACGGCCCATCGCCCTAGAATGACAAAAAACAATCGGGAGGAAACGCCATGCCGAACGCCAATCATCAGATTGCTCTCGTTCAAAATCCGGCCGGCAAGTTCAGCGGCAGCGATTTCAAGCTCAAGAAAACGCCCATTCCGAAGCCGAAGAAGGGGCAATTTCTCGTCCGCAACCTTTACCTTTCCCTCGATCCGGCGAACCGCCTTTGGGCGTCCCCCTATGCCAGCTACACGCCGCCGGTCGGCCTTGGCGAGGTGATGCGTGGCTTCACGGTCAGCGAAGTCATCGAATCGAAGCATCCGAAATTCAAAGCCGGCGACATCGTCCAGGGCATGGATGGCTGGCAGGAATATGCCATCTCGGACGGCGTCAATTACAACGAGGAAGGCAAGGTCGACACCTGGAACATGAAGGCCGTCGTCAAGGCCGGGCTCCCCATCTCGGCAGGGCTTAGCGTTCTCGGCACGACCGGGCTGGCGGCCTATGTGGGGCTTCTCACAACCTGTCATCCAAAGCGCGGCGAAACGGTGCTGGTTTCCGGTGCCGCCGGCGCGACCGGCTCGATTGCAGGCCAGCTCGCAAAAATCAAGGGCTGCCGGGCCGTCGGCATCGCCGGTTCCGACGAAAAATGCAAAATTCTTCGCAAGGAATTCGGTTTCGATGCGGCGATCAATTACAAGACCCAGGACCTCGACAAAGCCATCGCCAAGACCTGCCCGAAAGGCGTCGATATCTATTTCGACAATGTCGGCGGCGATATGCTGAACATCGCGCTAACCCATATCAACGATCACGCGCGCGTCTCCATCTGCGGCGCAATTTCCCAATACACGACCTTGGAAAAAGGCATCCAGGGCCCATCGAATTACGGCTATCTATTGTTCAAGCGGGCGCGCATGGAAGGCTTCATCGTTCTCGATCATTACATCAAGGACCGGGACAAAATGGTGGCGGATATGATCCGCTGGATCAAGGCGGGGAAAATCCATTACCGCGACGAGATCGTGAACGGTCTGGCAAAAGCGCCGAAGGTCATCAACCGTCTCTATGATGGGCGCAACATGGGCAAGCTCACCGTCAAGATCGGCGAAGAGCCGGCGGCGCCCGTCAAACCAAAAAGAAAAGCCGCGAAGAAGTCCGCCAAGAAACCGAAGCGCAAGGCCGCCAAAGCGAAACGCCGCTAAGGCGCTGGCTGTCGAATGCTGGCCGGGGAGGGATACCTCCCCGGCCAGTTTTCTTATTTGATCTCGTAAACGTGGTAGGCGACGCCGTTCTGGATGCGCCGGCCGACGGCCATCGCAAGCGTGTGGTTGAGCCAGTTGTATTTCTTCGAACCGGTCTCAAAGCGCATGCTGGAGCGGAAATACATCGTCGAGGGGTCGATATCCACGTCGTCCTCGAACTGCATGAACTTCTCCATGGCTTCCGGGGTGCCGTGGATATAGCCGTGATAGTAAAGGTAGATCAGCTCGCCATCGTCGGTCTGAAGTTGGGTGCGCACATCGATGACGAGGGTGCCGTCGTCGAGAATGCGGAGCCAGTCGGCGCCAAGGTGAAGCGCCTTGCCTTTCATTTTCGGCCCTTCGAATTCGCCCCGGGTCACCTCGACAATCATTCGGTGGCCGGCTTCGGGCGTCGTGCCGATGTCATAGACGTCGCCGCCCAAATAGAGCTTGATATCGAAAAGCAGTTCGCTTTGTAGTTCAGACATCAAAAGTCCTCCCTGCCAGCACTTCCCGTGCTTTTATTATTTTTCCTAGAAAACGGGGGTTTCGCGATAGGTCCCCCAAAGCTCCTTCAAGGTTTCCACGATGTCGCCCATGGAGGCGCCGGCTTTTACCAGCTCCACCGTGATCGGCATGATGTTTTTCGAATCGTCTTTTGCCACCTCGACAAGCTCCTTCAGCAATTTATCGACCTTGGCGCTGTCGCGGTCTTCGCGAACCTTGTTCAGCCCGTCAATCTGACGCTTGGTGGTGGTTTCATCGTGAGGATGAAGCTCGACGTCAAACACTTCGTCCTTTTCTTCAAATCGGTTCACGCCGATCAGCGGGTATTCGCCGCTCGCCTTTTTCGTCGCCGTCTCATAGGCAAAATCGGCGATTTGACGCTGGAACCAGCCTTCTTCAATTAGTTTTATCGTGCCGCCTTTTTCGTCGATCTCGTCCAGAATCTCGAAGATTTTCTTTTCGAACTCGGTCGTCAAATTCTCGACGAAATAAGAACCGCCCACCGGGTCGATGACCTGGGTGACGTTTGATTCCTCGGCGATGACCTGCTGGGTGCGCAGGGCAATCTTCATGGCCTCTTCCGTCGGGATGGCGAACGCTTCGTCCATGCCGTTCGTGTGCAGGCTCTGGGCACCGCCAAGAACCGCGGAAAGGGCCTGCAGGGCCGTGCGGATGACGTTTACCTTGTATTGTGGTTTCGTCAGCGTCGCCGCCGCCGTCTGACAATGGAAGCGGAGCCGCATCGATTCAGGCTTCTTGGCGCCGAAACGCTCCTTCATGATTTTTGCGTAAACTCGGCGCGCGGCGCGGAATTTGGCAATCTCTTCGAAGAAGTCCCGCTGGCAGACGAAGAAGAACGCAAGCCGCGGCGCAAAATCGTCCACGTCCATGCCGGCCTTTGTGACTTCTTCCACATAGGCGATCGTGTTCGCCATGGTAAAGGCAATTTCCTGAAGCGGCGACGAGCCGGCCTCGGAAACGTGATAGCCGGAAATGTTGATCGGGTTGAAGCGCCGCATGTTCTCGGCACAGAAGGTGATACAGTCGCGCACGATGCGGACGCTGGGACGGATCGGGTAGATCCATTCTTTCTGCGCCATGTATTCTTTCAGGATGTCTGCCTGAACCGTGCCCGAAAGCTTGTGGGGGTCGTATCCACGCTTTTGGCCAAGGGCGTAATACATCGCCAGCATGATCCATGCCGAAGGGTTGATCGTCATGGAGACGGAGATGTTTTCCAGATCGATGTCGGCGTAAAGCGCCTCCATGTCGGCCAGGGTGTCGACGGCAACCCCTTCGCGGCCGACTTCGCCGGTGCTCATGGGATGGTCCGAATCGTAGCCCATCAGGGTCGGCATATCGAAATCGGTCGAAATGCCGGTCTGGCCCTGGGCGATCAGATATTTAAAACGCTTGTTCGTGTCCTCGCCGGTGCCGAAGCCCGCAATCTGGCGCATGGTCCAGTTGCGGCCGCGGTACATGGTCGGATAGGGGCCGCGGGTGAAGGGGTATTGGCCTGGAAGGCCGATGTCTTCCAACGGCGTTTCCGCGACGTCGAGCGCGGTATAGACGCGCTTCACCGGGATGTTGCCGAAGGTGGCAAATTCGTCCTTCCGTTCCGGTTGCCGCTTGAGGAATTTGGCGAGCTCGTCCTGCTCCCATTTCTCGAGTTTTTGCTCAAGCTGCTCGCGCGCCATGTTGTCCAGTGCCTGTTTTTCGTTAATCATTCCTATTTCTCCATCCGGATTTCGGCCAGAAGATCTTGTGCCGCTGAATATGGATTCGTTTTGTGAGCCAGCATCTGGCTGACCAGTGCCGAGACTTTTCCGTCCCGGTGTTTTTCAAATTCGTCGCGCAGAATTTCCTCTGCCGTTTTCAACATGCGCCGTTCGGCGATACGTTTTCGGCGCGCATCAAGTTCGTCGGACGATTCGAGGGCTTTTCGGTGCTGGCCGATTGCCTCGACAAGTTCAGCGATGCCCTCCAGCTTCAAGGCGCTTGTGGCGATGACCGGGACCCGCCAGTTGGAATTTCCCGAAAAGTTTAGGCCCAGGGTCATCATGCCCTTCAGATCGACAATCGTCTTGTTTGAGTCCGGCCGGTCGCATTTGCTGACGACGTGGATGTCGGCGATTTCCAGTATGCCGGCCTTGATCGCCTGAATGTCGTCGCCAAGGCCGGGGGCGGAGACGACGATCGTCGTATGGGCCGCCTGCACGATGTCCACCTCGTCCTGGCCGACGCCGACTGTCTCGATCAGGATCAGATCGAAGCCGGCGGCGTCCAGAACGTCCACCGCGTCGAGTGTGGCCCGTGCCAGGCCGCCGAGGGAGCCGCGCGTCGCCATGCTGCGGATAAAGATTCCCTTGTCCCCGGCCAGTTCGTTCATGCGAATGCGGTCTCCCAGAATGGCACCGCCGGAGAAGGGGCTGGATGGGTCGATGGCGACGACGGCAACTTTTCGTCCCGTCGTACGGATCGTTGCGGTCAGCTTGCCCATCAGGGTGGATTTACCGCTGCCTGGTACGCCGGTGATGCCGACGATGTGGGCGCGCCCCGTGCGCCGATAAATTTCGGCAAGGGCAGGGCGGCATTCTTCCTGGCCGGATTCGGCGCGCGTAATCATGCGCGCGATGGCGCCAATGTCTCCAGCGGCAACGCGGTCGACCAACTCAAGCGACGGAACGTTTCTCACTTTGTTTATGCTTCCTCTGTTTTTTTGATCATTTCCTGGAATACTTTCCGATCGTCAATGACACGCCGTGCCTTGAAATCCGTTCGGGGAATGCTGTTCAAGGCAACAATTTCCACTTTCGTGCGTACGCCAAGGACGCGTTGCAAATTCTCCGCCACTTTGTTCTGGAAAGCGGTCGTGGCATCGGCGCCCTTTGCATGGGTTTCGGCTTCCGCTTCCACCCGAACAAGCAGCTCGTCCATGGTGCCGTCGCGGGTGATGACGATGCGGTGCTCTCCGCCATAGCCGTCGATCTTGTTCAAAACGGCGTCGATTTCGCTTGGATAGATGTTTTCCCCGCGAACCGTGAACTGGTCGTCGATGCGTCCGAAGATTCCGTTTGGAAGATGCGGATAGGTGCGGCCGCAGGGCGCGGGGCCATCGTAGCGCCATTCCGTCAGATCGCCGGAAAGCAGCCGGATCATCGGCTGCGAGGTGCGCTCAAGATGCGTATAGACGGGCGTTCCTTTCTGGCCATAGGGAACGCGGTGGAAATTCGCCGGGTCGCAGACTTCGGTATAGACGATGTCCTGCCACAGCAGCATGCCTTCCGGCGTTCCTTCCGAGCCGGCGCAATTCATCCAGGGCGACATTTCCGCCATGGAACCGGAATCGTAGACCTGGGCGTTGTAAAAATCCTTGATCTTGTCGCGCACGCCAGGGATCGAAGCGCCCGGTTCGCCCGAGAAGAACAGGCATTTGAGGCCGAATTCCCGTGGGTCCAAACCTTCGTTAATGGCGGTTTCGGCCAAATGAATGGCGAAGGAGGGGGTGCCGTAAAACGCCGCCGGTTTCATCTGGCTTAGCCATTGGGCGGCGCGGGCGCTCATGCCCGGTGCGCCGGCGCCAAAGGGAAAAGCCTTGGCGCGCAACCGTTCGGCGCCGATCAACGCGCCCCAGGAGCCAAGGTAGAGGCTGAAAATTGCCGCGACAAAGATCATGTCGCCCGGGCGCATGCCCATGCCGTACATGATGCGCGCATGGGCGTTGGCGATGGCGTCCCAATCGTTGCGGCCGATGGCAAAAACGGTTGGCGTGCCGGTCGTGCCGGAGGTGCCATGGATGTGGTGCACGTCACTTTCCGGAATGCACAAATAATCGCCGAAACGCGGTACGCGCGTCTGTGCTTCGCGCAAATCCTGCTTCGTGATGACCGGAACTTTTTCTTCGAAATCCTCGAGGGATTTCAGGTGGTCGGGATGGAAGCCGGCTTCGTCCCATTTCCGTTTGTAGAAGGGGGACTTTTCATAGGCATATTTCGTGACGTCCTTGAGACGCTCGAGAATGGCCCGGTCCCGCTCGCCCGGGTCCATCGTCTCCCGCTTTGGAAACCAATAGGGGGAAGCGGCGTCCGGCAGGTAATTGGGGTCAAATTTTGGCGGAAATGACCAACTTTCCATGGTGGCTTCTCCTCCCGTTTATTTTTTTACTTTTATGTTTTTTTTGTGATTAGCGCGGGCCGCGTTCCGTAACGAGGCGCTGCATCGAGTCGATGATATTTTGCGGCGGCGTGTCCTGAAGCATCACTTCTTTGACGCCGAGCTTTTTCAGATCGTCCACTTCGTCGTCCGGGATGACGCCGCCGCCGGTGACGATGATGTCCTCGGCCTCGCTCTCTTTCAGCAATTCCAGGATGCGCGGAAAGACGGTCATGTGCGCGCCCGACAGGATGCTCACGCCGATAATGTCCACGTCTTCCTGAATGGCGGCGCGGACGACTTCTTCCGGCGTGCGGTGCAGGCCCGTATAAATGACATCCATTCCGGCGTCGCGAAGGGCGCGGGCCACAACTTTCACACCCCGGTCGTGACCGTCCAGTCCGACCTTCGCAATCAAGATGCGGATGATGCCCGAATTCTTACTCATAATCGAAACTCCCTAACTTTCTAATGCGTTCTTCTTCAAAGACCGGCAGCGTCGCTGACAGGAATGTCGGCTAACAAGACATGCTGCAAAGACTTGGAAGCGCTTTCCACATGCCCGCTGGCAACCGCTTCCGCTTTTCCCGCGTCGCCCTCGGCGATGGCATCTAGAATGGCATCATGTTCCATCCAGACGTTTTCTCCATAGCCTTCGATGCGAAGCACGGCGCTCATAACACGCCGCAGGTGGTTTAGGTAGAGGCTCATTGTTTCGGCAATGATCACATTGCCGGAAAGTTCGTAGATCAGCCGGTGGAATTCCATGTCGGCAGCGATCAACTTCGCAACCGAGCCGTTCGCGAGCGCTTTTTTGCCCTGGGCAACGACCCGTTTGCCATGGGCAATGTCGTGGGGCGTTGCGCTTGTAGCGGCCAGGCGGGCGGCAAGCCGGTCGAGGGCGCAGCGAAACTCATAGAGCGAACGGACAAAATCTTCCTCAAGAGGGGAGACCATCAACCCCCGCCGGCCGGATTTGCAGACGAAGCCCTGGCTTTTCAAAAGCATGAGCGCCTGGCCGACCGGTTGGCGGGAGACGTTCAGCTTCTCGGCAATGCCCTCCTGGGCCAGGCGTTCGCCGGGGGCCAGACGGCCATCGCAGATGGCGTCCAAAATGGTGCCATAAACCTGCTCCATCATGCGGGGCTGGACGTGAAGTTTATGCACGAAAACGCTCCTATTTACGGAATACGGTATGCAATAATCCGTATTTGGAAAAGACGCAAGCGCTGTTTGTGAAATAGTCCTTTTTCAATGGGTTAGCTCTTCTTTTCCAGGCCATCGCGCCAGGCGCGCTCGGCCGTATCCCACGCTTCCAGGGGCTGTGTGTCCGGCACCCAGGCTAGGCCCGCCTTGCCGTCGCCCGAAACCGCCTCGCGGGTCACCCGCACGTCCAGCACGGCCGGCGCGTTTTCGAGGCAGCGCGTGAAGGCGTCGCCCAAATCTTTTTCGTCCTCGACCTGTTCGCCATGGGCGCCGAGGGCGCGGGCAAGGCCAGCATAATCCGAATGGCGAAGCTCGGTGCCGACGAGGTTGCCGTCATAGGTGACGCGCTGGTCGTAGCATTCGATGTTCCAGGCCCCATTGTTGGCAATCACGAAGACGACCTTGGCACCGTGGCGGACGGCGGTATCGACTTCGATCGCATTGAAGCCGAAGGCCCCGTCGCCGGTGACGACCACGACTTGGCGGCCGGGAAGGGCGAGCGCCGCGGCGATCCCGAAGGGAACGCCGACGCCGAGACAACCAAGGGAACCGGGGTCCATATAGGGCCCGGCGGAAAGGGCGACGCGGGCAAAGCTTAAGATGTCGCCGCCATCGGCGATGGTGACCGCGTCCGGGGCGATTCGTTCCTGCAACGCGCTCAGCAAGCGGTTCGGATGCATGTAGCCGTCGCTGCCGGGGGGCGCCTTGCGCAGCAGATCGGCAAATTTTTTGCGCTTTTCGGCGTGCTTCGCCCGCATTCCCTGGGTCCATGCGCCATCCGTGGCGGGCTTGCGGTTGCCGGCGGCGGCAAGGATGGCCTGAAGGGCGAGGGCCGGCGTGGCAAGAATTTCCGGCGTGCCGCGCCGATTGTCGTTCAGCTCTTCCGCGTGCGCGGCCAAGCGGACAAAGCGGGCCTGCTTGAAAACGGCAGGCGAGCCGTAAGCGAGTTGAAAATCAAGTTTGCGGCCAAGGGTCAGCACGACGTCGGCCTCTTCCATCGCCTTGCCGCGCAGCGAGGAGACGGCGGCGGCGTGGCTGTCCGGAACGAGGCCACGGCTTTCAGAGGTATCCAGATAAAGCGCGTCCAGCGTGTCCAGCAGGGCGCAGATTTCCGGGCCTGCGCCGCGGGCGCCGCGTCCGGAAATCACCAGCGGCCGCTTCGCGCCCCACAAGGCGTCGACCGCTTCGGCGACGGCCGCTGGATCCGGCGGCATCTGCGGCGCGGGCCGTGGCGCCACATGTTCGGGCAACACCTGATGGCGGGGCAGGCGCGCGCGCAGGATGTCCGTCGGGAAATCGATATAGACCGGCCCCGGCACGCCGCCTTCGCCAAGGGCGCGGGCAAAGGCCGCGTCCATGGCCGGCAGCACGTGGGCCGCCTCGCGCACGGTTCGGCAATAGCGGGTGACAGAATCCAGCAGGTCCGTATGCACCAGATCCTGAAGCGCCCCCATCTGTTCCTGGGGGCGGGGCGGCACGCCGGAAAGAACGACGACGGGGGCCCGGGCGACATGGGCGTTGACGATGCCGGTGATCGCGTTCGTGACACCGGGCCCGGCGGTGGCGAGCACCACCCCGATGCTGTCCGTCAGCTCGGCATGGGCATGGGCCATGTGGGCGGCGGCGCGTTCGTCCCGTACGTCGACGATGCGGATGCCGGCCCGCGCGACCTGATCCCAAATCGGCATGATGTGGCCGCCGCAAAGTCCGAAAATCCGGTCAATGCCGCGGGCAACTAGGAATTCGGCGATCCACTTGGCGACCGTTTCCGGTACCTCGGCCTGGTCAGCTGTCACGTGCGCTTCTCCCCATATAACTCTTTGTAATTTTTATATTTTTATAGAGTTATCTGCATACTGTATGCGATAATTGTGGCCTTCGCAACGCCGATCTGCGGCGTTGCCGGCAAATTATTCGCCGAGTGCGATCCGTCCGATCCCCGGCAGCAGGAGCGCCGGCTGAAAAGGGTCAAACCCGACAATTAAACCCAGAAAATTGAGCTCTATGCCCTCCTTTTCGGCATATAGCGCCCCAAAAAGCCCGTGGAACGAGATTTGATGGCCGGTTCCGCTCGGGGCGGGGCCATGAAAGGCCCCGTTCATCAAAAAGTCTTTGCCGATCGCCGTCGGCGGCAGTACCAGACCCAGTTCGGGCACGGCCCTGGCCACATGGGCCGTAAAGCTGTTGCTATTGGGCCCCGGCCACATGCGGTAGGTCCCATGGTCGTATTTTTCGATTGCGGCGCGAAGCTTCGGCAACGCCGCCTCGGCCGATGGGCCGCGCAGATCCAGCAGGATTTCCGGCGGGTTTCCGTACCAGCGTCGATCCGGCACGTCCTCGGTCACGGAAAGGACCGGCTTTCCGAACCATTTTTGCCAGCCGATGATCTGATAAACGCTAAATTGCCGGGCGTTTGCGGGTTTGACGGCGATCCAGCTATGGATGCCGAAAAGCCCCCGCCAGGAAAAGGCGCGGGCGCCATAGACCTGAATGACGGCTTGCGGCGTGTGCGCCGGATCGGGGGCGATGCCGGTGCTTTCCCGGTTTGCCGTTCGCCAATCGGCGCCAAGCTCAATGTCCGTCGCCGCCAGGCTGTAAAGGGGGCCAGCCATGGCAAGGCAGACAATCAGCAGCAAAATCCTCTGCCAGAAGGCCATGAAGGAATGCTACCATTTCAGACGGCCAGGCTTCCAGCGTGGCCGGGGGCAACCGGAAGGAAAGGCACGAAAATCACGCCTGCGGAACGCGGCGTCTTTCTTGATATAGCATGATAAAACTCTTTTTTATCTCTTTGGTTTTTATCGTTTTTATTTCTGGAAATGCCTGGGCGGGCTTCGACGAGGGGCTGGCCGCCTACAAACAGAAAGATTTCGAAAAGGCGCTTCGGGAATTTGCGCCTCTTGCCCGTGAGGGCGACGCCCCCGCTCAATTCTATCTGGGCCTGCTCTACGGCTTTGGCGAGGGGGTCAAAAAGGATCTGGCCGAGGCCGTCCGCTTGTGGAAATTGGCGGCGGATCAGGGGAACGTCGCTGCCCAGTCCAATCTTGGCTTCATGTACAAATATGGCAATGGCGTGTCCCAGGACATGGTGAAGGCCTACAAATGGTCGAAAATTGCCTCCGAGGGTGGCGCCGTCTATGCGAAGGAGAACTTAAATCTGTTCGCCGAAAGCATGTCGGAGGAAGAAATCGTCAGGGCCGAGGATTTGGCCAAGGCCTGGCTGGATTCGCATCCGCGCGCCGCTAGCGGCCCTGCCGCCGCCGGCAAGGAAACCCCTTAGGGTTTTCCCCGCTGCCGGGCGGCAGCCGGATTTGCCGTTGCACCGGAGGAAAGAAAAAGGGTCAGACCGATGGCCTGACCCTTTTGAAACTGGCTCCCCGGGCCGGACTCGAACCAGCGACAAGGTGGTTAACAGCCACCTGCTCTACCAACTGAGCTACCGGGGATCATTGGTCCCAGGCGCGCAAGCGCGTCCGGGCCGTTTTCGGCTATATAGCAGAGCCGCCCCCTCCTTGGCCAGTACCCCATCCACCTTCACAAAGGCTTAAAAGCTCCCGATGATTGGGCGGTCTGGGGGGTGTTTTACGCTTGTGCGCCCGTTGCGGTACGGCGCAATTTGAAAAAGGGATGGAATGGATAGATGGCGGCGTTTGGCGGACCCGAAGATGATGCGGCAATCCGCGTTCGTGGCGATCGTCGTCGGCACCCTTTTAAATCTGATCAACAATTCCGGCATTTTTCTGGGGGATGCGCTGACCTTTGGGGCGCCGCGAAGGTCGCGTTGACCTATTTGGTTCCCTATAGCGTTTCGTCCTACAGCCGGGTTTTTGGAACCCCTTAACCTTTTGTGGCGAAGGTTTGACGAGTGGGAAATTGGAGGCGCGGGCCGGACTCGAACCGGCGTACACAGATTTGCAGTCTGCTGGATAACCACTCTCCCACCGCGCCGGCCGTTTGATCGAAACATCCGCCGGCCCAAGAACGCGGCCGAGGGGAAGAGGCTCCCGGGAGGGGGTTGAGATATAGGACCTGCCCGAAGGCCGGTCAAGCAAGGGCAGGCTTCTAAAAACGCGCTTTCCAAGCGGCGCTGTGTAAACGTATAAACGGATGCCCAGATTTGGCGGATCGAGAGAGAAAATGACCGATTTTGCAGATGCCCGGCGGAACATGGTGGAATGCCAGTTGCGGCCGAACAAGGTGACGGATCCGCGCATCGTTGCTGCCATGTCGGAATTGCCGCGCGAACGTTTCGTGCCGCCGGCCCATCAATGCGCCGCCTATAGCGACGAGGATTTGCCGTTGGGGCGGGGCCGCTCCCTGATGGAACCAATGGTGCTGGCCAGGCTTTTGCAGCTCGCCGAAATTCAGGAAGGGGATGTCGTCCTCGATATCGGGTGCAACACCGGCTATTCGGCTGCCGTGCTCGCGCGGCTTGCGGGAACGGTCGTCGCCCTCGAATCGGATTCCGCGTTTGCCGCCTCGGCGACGGAATTGCTTACCGAACTTGGCTGCGACAACGTCGTCGTCGTGGAAGGGCCGCTGGCGAGCGGCTATCCGAGCCAGGCGCCGTTCGACGTTATTTTCATCGATGGCGCCGGCGCCGATCTGCCGGGCACGCTCTGCGAGCAGTTGAAGGAAGGCGGCCGTCTGGTCGCCGTGCAGGCGGGGGCGGAAGGCATCGGCCAGGCTACGCTTTGGATGCGCACGGCCGGTTGCGAAGGACGCCGCGCCGCCTTCGATGCGGCGACGCCGCAATTGCCGGAATTCGCGGCCAAGGAAGCGTTTGTCTTTTAGCGGGTTTTACACTAAGTTTTAGGTGTAAATTTGCATCAATCTGTCGGCTGGCCCGGCATTCAGGTGGAAGGGGCTTGACGTTGCACGGCAGGGCGATCCCATCGTTGCTTGGTGTGTGTGCGGTTGTCCTGTTTGGCGGCGGGGCGTTTCAGCCATCCGCTTTTGCGCAAACGATCCAGCAATCCCTGGCCTCCGCCTATCAGAGCAACCCGACCTTGCGTGCCCAGCGGGCGCGGCTGCGGGCGACGGACGAGGCGGTTCCCCAAGCCCAGGCCGGTTGGCGGCCGACGATTACGGCCAGTGGCGAAACCGGGCGCTCGCGCAACGAAGGCAATCTCTTCGCGCAATCCTCGGGCACGCAAATCCGATCGCCTTCCAGTTTAAGCGTCACCCTTTCCCAGCCGATTTTCCGTGGCGGGCGCACCTTCTATGAAACGCGCCAGGCGGAGTACCGCGTTCAGGCGGAGCGGGCGCGGCTACGCCTGATCGAGGCGCAAGTGCTGCTCGATGCGGCGATTGCCTTCACGGATGTCGTGCGGGATCAGGCGGTGGTAGAGCTGAATATCAACAACGAACAAGTTCTTCACAAGCAGCGGGAGGCCGCCGGCGATCGTTTTGAAGTCGGTGAAATTACCCGTACGGACGTTGCCCAGGCCGACGCACGATTGGCCGGCGCGCGGGCAGACCGGATCCGCGCGGAAGGAAACCTTGCGGCCTCGCGGGCCGTGTTTCTAAAGGTGGTCGGCATCTCGCCGCAACGGCTTGTCGACCCGACGTCCCTTAGGAGTTTGCCGCGATCCAAAGACGAGGCGCAACGCAGCGCCGCCGCCCATTTCCCGGCCGTCATCGCCGCCGAATTTGACGAAAAATTCGCCGGCGAGGCGGTCAACGTGGTCGAAGGGGAAATGCTGCCGACGGTTTCCCTGAACGGAGAAGTCAGCAAGGCGGAAGAACAATTCTCCTCCGTTGACGATACGGAACGCGCGACGGTCAGCGCACGGGTTTCCATGCCGCTCTATCAGGCCGGCGCAGTCCATTCGCGCTTTCGCGAAGCGCGGCAGGTTGCGGGCCAACGCCGGGTCGAGGTTGAAGAAACCCGTCGCGAAGCCATCGAACAGGCAGCCCGGGCCTGGTCGGATTTGCAGGCAACCCGGGCGAGCATTCTTTCTCTCAAATCCCAGGTCGAAGCGTCCACCATTGCGCTGGATGGCGTCGAGCAGGAAGCGCTGGTCGGATCGCGTACCGTGCTGGACGTGCTGGATGCGAAACAGGAACTCCTGGATGCAAAGGTGGATCTGGTACGGGCGAAGCGGGACGAACTGGTTGCTTCTTTCCGCCTGAAATCGGCGGTGGGGGCGTTGACCGCGGAAGCCCTGGCATTGCCGGTTGAGGTCTATGACATCAACAAGCATTACAACGATGTCCGCGGGCGTTGGCTCGGCCTTGGCAGCGATTCCGAATAGCGGGCCGATGGCGCTAGTTGCTTCTTATTCTGGCGTTTTTTCGTAGACTGGCTTAGGGTTAACGAATTCTTTTCTGTGGTCGGCTATGACTTGGCGGGTCACGGCGAAAGGACGATGATGCATGGCGGACGGTCACGAAAACAATCCCTCCTCGGAGGAGGCTGGCGACGGGCAGGCGGAACCCTCCATGGAGGAAATTCTGTCGTCCATTCGTCGGATTATTTCCGAAGACGAGGAGCCTGGAGAGGCGAAAGCGGCCGGCGCACCGGATGCGGACGCCGATGCTATGGAAGCGGAGACCGTTGAGGCGGCTGAAGAAGTAGCGGCAGAGGAAGAAGCCGAGGAGGGGGAGGACGTTTTGGAACTCACCCGCATGGTTTCAGACGATGGCAGCGTGACGGACCTGGCAGAAGAAAACGAGCCGGAGGCGGAGATGGCGACAGAAGCGGGCGAGTTGGACGCAAGCCCCGAAGAAGAGGCACCGGAAACGGCGGCGGAGGAGAACGCACTGGAATTGCACGATAGCGTGCCGTCCGATGTCGCAGCCGAAGCGCCGAAGCCTGTTGAAGCCGAAGCGCCGAAGCCCACTGGCGAGCAGTTGCTTGCCGATCAGACGGTTACGGCGGCCACCGAATCCTTTACCGAGCTTGCGAAGGCCGTCGTCAAGGAAGATGGGCCGGGCATGCGTCTCGGCGCCAATGGCGACAAGTCGCTGGAAGATATCGTCAAGGAGCTGCTTCGCCCGATGCTGAAGGAATGGCTCGATCAGAATCTTCCTTCGATTACCGAAAAGCTGGTACGAAAAGAGATCGAACGCGCCGCGCGCCGGGCCGAAGAACTCTAACTCCGAAACAGTTGGACGAACGAGGCTAGGGCGCATCCCGCGGCCGGGATTCGCTGTGCTTGAAAAATGAGGAAACGCGCCGAAGGGCCATGAAAGAATTAGAAAAAACATATTGCGCGGAAGCGGTCGAAGGGGCGCGCTACGACGCGTGGGAGAAGGCCGGCGCCTTTGCCGCCGACACAGGCTCGCCCGCTACCCCTTTCACGATCATGATGCCGCCACCAAACGTGACGGGCAGCCTGCACATGGGGCACGCTCTCAACCACACGCTTCAAGATATCCTCACCCGCTATCACCGCATGAAGGGGCGCGATGCCCTTTGGCAGCCGGGAACGGATCATGCCGGCATCGCCACCCAAATGGTGGTCGAGAGGCAACTCGCCGAAAAAGGCGTCACCCGCCACGATCTGGGACGGGATGCCTTCGTCGAACGCGTCTGGGAATGGAAAAAAGAATCCGGCGGCACGATCACCCGTCAATTGCGCCGCCTCGGCGCTTCGCCCGATTGGGAGAAAGAGCGCTTTACCCTGGATGCGGGTCTTTCCGAAGCGGTGACGAAAGTTTTTGTCGAGCTGCACAAGGCGGGCCTCATTTACCGGGACAAGCGGCTGGTCAATTGGGATTGTGAATTGCTGACGGCGATTTCCGATCTGGAAGTCGTGCAGAAAGAAACGAAAGGCCATTTGTGGCATTTCCGCTATCCCCTTGAAGATGGGTCCGGCCATATCGTCGTCGCGACGACGCGGCCCGAAACGATGTTTGGCGATACGGCGGTTGCCGTGCACCCGGAAGATGCGCGTTACCAGCATTTGGTTGGCAAGCAGGTGCGTTTGCCGATCAGCGACCGTTTGATTCCGATTGTGGCCGATGAACATTCCGACCCGGAAATGGGCAGCGGCGCCGTGAAGATCACGCCGGCGCATGATTTCAACGACTTCGAGGTCGGCCGTCGCCACGACCTTCCTTTGGTCAATGTTTTCGACGCGAAAGCCCATCTGAACGAAAACGCGCCGGAGGCCTATCGCGGCCTTGACCGTTTTGCGGCGCGCGAAAAAGTTGTCGCGGAAATGGAATCCCTCGACCTTCTCGAACAGGTTGAAGACCATGTTCACGCGCTGCCCTATGGCGACCGTTCCGGCGCGGTGATCGAGCCCTATCTCACGGATCAATGGTTCGTGGACGCCAACACCCTCGCGCAACCGGCCATCGAGGCGGTGGAGACGGGCAAGACCCGCTTCGTGCCGAAGCATTGGGAAAACACCTATTTCGAATGGATGCGCAACATCCAGCCCTGGTGCATTTCGCGCCAGCTTTGGTGGGGGCACCGGATTCCTGCCTGGTATGGGCCGGACAACGAAATTTTCGTCGCGGCGACGGAAGAAGACGCCCAAGCCGCCGCTAAGGCCCATTACGGCAAGGACGCAGAACTGACCCGCGATCCGGACGTGCTCGACACCTGGTTTTCATCCGCGCTGTGGCCGTTCTCTACCCTCGGTTGGCCCGAACAAACGCCCGAACTTCAACGCTATTACCCGACGGACGTGTTGGTGACGGGGTTCGACATCATCTTTTTCTGGGTGGCGCGGATGATGATGATGGGGCTCCACTTCATGGGCGACGTTCCCTTTCGCACCGTTTACATCCACGCCCTGGTTCGCGATGCGTCGGGACAAAAAATGTCGAAGTCGAAGGGGAACATCATCGACCCCCTGGAACTGATCGACCGCTATGGCTGCGATGCTCTGCGTTTTACGTTGACGGCGCTGGCGTCGCCGGGGCGCGACATCAAGCTTTCGGAAGGGCGCGTCGAAAGTTCGCGCAATTTCGCAACGAAGCTTTGGAACGCCGCGCGCTATTGCCAATTGGCGAAATGCGCGCCGGACCCGGATTTCAATCCTGGTACGGCGTCGCTTACGGTCAATCGCTGGATCATCGGTCATGTCGCCAAATTGGCGGGCGATCTTGAACAGGCGCTTGCGGCTTACCGTTTTAACGATGTGGCCAGTGTGTTGCATCACTTTGTCCGGGGAACCTTCTGCGATTGGTATCTGGAATTCACCAAGCCGATCCTAAGCGGCGGCGACGAAAACGCGACGCAGGAGACGCGGGCCACGACGGCCTGGGTGCTGGATCAGATCCTTCACCTGCTGCACCCGGTCATGCCGTTCCTCACCGAGGATCTGTGGCAAAAGACGGGCAATCGCGATGAAATGCTAATGACATCCGCCTGGCCGAGCTTCGATCGGGGCCTGATCGACGCGGCGGCGATGGAGGAAATGGATTGGGTGGTGCGGCTGATTACGGAGATCCGCTCGATCCGCTCGGAATTTCAGGTGCCGCAAAAACGTCTGGTCGGCGTTTCCCTGGAAGGGGCGAACGCCGCCACGGCCAAGCGCATGGAAACCCATGACGCGATCATCAAGACCCTTGCCAAGCTGGAAAGATTTGGTTCGGCCGGGGACGACGGTGCCATTCCCTTCGTCCTTGACGAGGCGACGGGCCGGCTTTCGCCGGGGGACGCCATTGACATGACGGTTCAGAAAGCGCGCCTCAGCGAGGACGTCCGCAAATTGGACAAGGAAGTGGAAAAAATCGAAAAGAAGCTCGGCAATCGGGATTTTCTCGCGCGCGCACCCGAAGACGTCGTGGCCGAACAACGCGCGCGTCTTGCCGAAGCCGAGGCCACGCGCACCAAAAAACAAGGTTGGCTAAGTTAAAATCTTTGAAGGCAATTAAGGAAGGGAAGGGGTATCTCCCATGACCCGCAAATTTGACGAAAAGCAGAATTTGCCGAGCCGCTACGTTTCCGTTGGTCCGGAAAGCGCGCCGCACCGGTCGTATTACTACGCGATGGGGATGACGGAGGAGGAAATCCATCAGCCTTTCGTTGGCGTGGCGACGTGCTGGAACGAGGCGGCACCCTGCAACATTACGCTGAGCCGTCAGGCCCAATCCGTGAAGAAAGGCGTGAAGGCGGCCCATGGCACGCCGCGGGAATTTACGACGATTACGGTAACCGACGGCATCGCGATGGGGCATGAGGGGATGAAATCCTCGCTCGTCAGCCGCGAAGTGATCGCCGATTCGGTCGAATTGACCATGCGCGGCCATTGTTACGATGCGTTTGTCGGCATCGCCGGCTGCGACAAATCCTTGCCCGGCATCATGATGGCCATGCTGCGCCTGAACGTGCCCGCTATTTTCATGTATGGCGGCACGATTCTGCCGGGCCATTTCAAAGGCAAGGAAGTCACCGTGCAGGACGTGTTCGAAGCCGTCGGCGCCGTCAGCGCCGGCACGATGACCGGGGACGAGCTGCACGAATTGGAATGCGTCGCCTGTCCTTCCGCGGGCTCCTGTGGTGGCCAGTTCACGGCCAACACCATGGCGTGCGTCTCCGAAGCCATTGGGCTGGCGCTGCCCGGTTCGGCCGGTGCGCCGGCGCCTTATGAATCCCGCGATGCCTATGCCGAAAAAAGCGGCGAGGCCGTCATGGATCTGTTGAAAAGCAATCTGCGTCCGCGCGACATCGTTACCCGAAAGGCGCTTGAGAATGCGGCGATGGTGGTGGCGGCGACCGGCGGTTCGACGAATGCCGGATTGCATTTGCCGGCGATGGCCAGCGAGGCCGGGATTGAATTTGATCTGCACGACGTTGCCGCCATTTTCCGCAACACGCCTTACATCGCCGATCTGAAACCTGCCGGGCGTTACGTGGCGAAAGACCTCTATGAGGTGGGCGGCGTGCCGATCGTGATGAAGGCGTTGCTGGAAGGCGGCTATCTGCATGGCGATTGCATAACGGTGAGCGGCAAGACGATTGCCGAAAATCTGCAAGACGTTGTCTTTCCGACGGATCAAGACATCGTGCGGCCAACGTCGGACCCGCTTTTGCCGACGGGAGGTGTCGTCGGGCTGAGAGGAAACCTTGCGCCCCAGGGCGCCATCGTCAAAGTCGCCGGAATCGAAAACCCAAAATTTCGCGGACCGGCGATCTGTTTCGATCGCGAGGAAGACGCGTTCGAGGCCGTCGAAAAACAGCAATACAAGGAAGGCGACGTTTTCGTCATTCGTTACGAAGGGCCGCGCGGCGGTCCCGGCATGCGCGAGATGCTGGCGACAACCGCCGCCATTTACGGCGAAGGCATGGGCGACAAGGTGGCCCTCATCACGGATGGCCGTTTCTCCGGCGCGACGCGCGGTGTCTGTATTGGCCATGTTGGGCCGGAAGCGGCGGTCGGTGGTCCGATCGCGTTGTTGAAGGATGGCGACATCATCGCCATCGATGCCGACAAAGGCACGATTGAGGTCGAGCTAAGCGACGAAGAACTCGCCAAGCGCGCAAAAGCCTGGAAGCCGCGGGAAAGCGACTTTGGCTCGGGCGCGCTTTGGCGCTATGCGAAAAATGTCGGCGATGCGGAGAAGGGGGCACTTACCCATCCCGGCGCCAAGGCGGAAAAACGCGCTTACGCCGATATCTGACACCAGATCGGCGTGTGGTCCGACGGCTTTTCCTTGGCACGGGGGCTCTTGTCGATCTCGCATGTTTCCAGCCGGTCGGCGGCCTGGGGCGAAAGCAGCAAATGGTCGATGCGAAGGCCGAGGTCGCGCTGCCAGGCGCCGCCCTGGTAATCCCAAAAGGTAAAGGCGTGGGCGGCCGGGTGCAGGCTTCGAAACGCATCCGTCAGGCCAAGATGGATCAGCGCCCGGAATTTTTCCCGGGTAGGCAGCGTGTAAAGCGCATCTTCCGTCCAGCCTTTCGGGTCGTGCACGTCCATGGCCGTCGGGATGACGTTGAAATCGCCCGCCAGCACGAAGGGCTCTTCCGTTTTTAGAAGGGCCTCGGTGTGGCGCGTCAGCCGGTCCAGCCAGCGCAGCTTGTAATCGAATTTCTCCGTCGTGACCGGGTTGCCGTTCGGAAGGTAGACCGAGGCCACGCGCACGCCTTCGATCCGGGCCTCCACATAGCGCGCCTGTTCGTCCGCTTTTTCGCCGGGCAAACGCCGTTCCAGCACCTCGATGGGGGCCTTCGCCAAAATGGCGACACCGTTATAGGCCTTCTGACCGACGACGGCGGATTTGTAGCCCGCCGCTTCGATTTCAAGGGCGGGAAAATTTTCTTCGACAGTTTTGGTTTCCTGCAGGCAAAGCACGTCCGGCGCGGCCGTATCCAGCCACGCCAGCACGTGGGGCAGCCGGGTCTTGATGGAATTGACGTTCCAGGAGGCGATCTTCACGGATGGGGCGATCCGTCTAGCCGACGGAAAAGGAATTGCCGCAGCCGCAGGACGCCGTCGCGTTCGGATTGCGGATGGCGAAGGCGGACCCGATCAGGTCTTCGACGAAATCGACTTCGGCGCCGGCCAGATATTCGCGGCTGATTTCGTCGATCACGACTTTGGCGCCGTTTTTCTCAAAAATCAGATCGTCGGCGTTCGTCGCATTGTCGAAGGTGAAATTGTACTGAAAGCCCGAGCAGCCACCGCCGGTGACGGCGATGCGCAGCATATGGCCGGGCTCTGCCTCGGCGGCGAGCAGTTCGGCAATGCGCTTGGCGGCGCTTTGCGAAATGGTGAGTTGTGTGGCTTCCATGGCACCCATTCTAGGCCAAATTTCAGGCCCGCAAAACAGGCCCGCTTGTTAGGTGGGGACTGGATCGATTTTATCAATGTTTTCTAGGTGCTTTCAGGCCGGGCCGGGTACGGGACGGGTGAAGGGAAGCGTTGCGCACGCCCAAAGCTTCCGAGTAGTGTCCGGCCATGGAACCCCTTGCACCTTACGCCTGCAGGCCGGAAGAAAGCCGCGGCCGCCGCCATCCGGAAGCGGAAAGCACGATGCGGACGGTTTTTCAGCGCGACCGCGACCGCATCATCCACGCATCGGCGTTTCGGCGTCTCAAATACAAGACCCAGGTCTTCGTCTATCACGAAGGCGACAATTACCGGACGCGGCTCACCCACAGCCTCGAAGTGGCGCAGATTGCGCGTGCCATCGCGCGCGCCCTGGCGCTTAACGAGGATTTGGCGGAGGGGCTGGCGCTGGCCCACGATCTTGGCCACCCGCCTTTCGGCCATGCCGGCGAGGCCGGGCTCGATGCGGCGATGGCGGCCTATGGCGGCTTTGACCACAACGCCCATACGCTGCGCGTTCTTACCGATCTGGAGCGGCGCTACGCAGAATTCGACGGCCTCAACCTCACCTGGGAAACCCTGGAGGGGATCGTGAAGCACAATGGCCCCCTTGCCGGGCCGAAGGCAAAACCCGGCAAGGACGTGCCGGACGGCATTCTTGCTTACGTGGCGGTGCATGACCTGGAATTGGCGAGCTTTGCCGGTGCCGAGGCGCAAATCGCCGCCCTTTCGGACGACATCGCCTATCACAGCCACGATCTCGACGATGGCCTGCGCGCCGGGCTTTTCACGGTGGACGAGGTGGCGGACGTGCCGCTGGTCGGCCCGGTCCTGGCCGAAGTGCGGGAGCGCTACCCGGAAATCGAGATCCAGCGTCTGGTCCCGGAGACCATTCGGCGGTTGATCGACCGCATGGTGCTGGATTTGATTGGCGAGACGAAACGCCGGCTGGGTCAGGCCAACCCGAAAAGCGCCCAGGCCATCCGCGACCTGGACGCTCCCATTGTCGCCTTTTCCGAGAAAATGGAGAAGGACAATCAGGATTTGAAGGCCTTTCTCATGCGGCGCATGTACCGCCATTACAAGGTCAACCGCATGGCCAGCAAGGCGCGCCGGATCGTGAAGGAACTGTTCGACCTTCTCCTTGCCGAGCCGGGTTGCCTGCCGTCGGAATGGCAGGCAGACATGGAAGGCCTGGATCCACCGGGGCAGGCGCAGCTCGTTCTCGATTACATTGCCGGCATGACGGACCGCTTCGCGTTGGAGGAACATCGTCGGCTCTTTGATGCATACAAGAAAATAGAATGAACCTTTTCAAATACTTTCAGGCTGAAGTTCTAAGCGTTATTGAAGAAATGACGGTCGCCGGCACGCTGGCGCCGGAGCTTGTGACGACCAAGATCGTCGCCGAGCCGCCGCGCGAAGCCGCCCATGGCGACGTTTCGACGAACGCGGCTCTGGTGCTGGCCAAGGCGGCTGGACAAAAGCCCCGGGATCTGGCCGAGCGCATCGCCGCCCAGCTTGCGGAAAATCCGACGGTGGTGTCGGTCGAGGTGGCCGGCCCCGGCTTTATCAATCTGCGGCTAAGCGACGATTTTTGGTACGAACGCCTTGCCGAAATCCTGACCGAGGGCACGGCCTATGGCGATCAGGACCTGGGCCAGGCGGAGACGGTCAATGTCGAATACGTCTCGGCCAATCCGACCGGCCCGATGCATGTCGGCCATGGGCGGGGCGCCGTCATTGGCGACGTGCTGGCGTCGCTTCTCGAAAAGGTGGGCTACCGCGTTACCCGCGAGTTCTACATCAACGACGCCGGCGCCCAGGTCGATAAATTGGCCCAGGCCGCCCATTTCCGCTATTGCGAAGCCCTTGGCATCCGGATCGGGGAGGATGCCTTCGAAGGTTCCTATCCCGGCCATTATTTGAAGCCGGTGGGCAAGGCCCTGGCCGAAAAATACGGGCGCGAATGGGTCGATGCGGCGCCCGAGACCTGGCTTCCGGTCTTCCGGGATTTTGCCATCGAGGCGATGATGGCGCTTGTCACCGAGGATTTGAAAGCGCTTGGCGTCGTTTTCGACCGGTTTTCTTCGGAGCGCGCGCTGGTCGGCGCAGGCGGCGTGCAGGACGTTCTGGAGAGCCTGGAGAGCAAGGGCCTCGTCTATGAGGGGATCTTGGAGCCGCCAAAGGGGATGCTGCCCGAAGATTGGGAGCCCCGGCCGCAAACGCTTTTTCGTTCGACGGAATTCGGAGACGACGTCGACCGGCCGCTCAAGAAATCCGATGATTCCTGGACCTATTTCGCGACCGACATCGCCTACCACCTCGACAAGTTCCGCCGCGGCTTTGCCCAGATGATCGACGTGTGGGGCGCGGACCATGGCGGCTATGTCAAACGCATGCAGGCGGCGGTGCAGGCGATTACGGATGGCCGGGGCGATCTTGACGTGAAGGTCTGTCAATTGGTCAATCTGTTGGAGGGCGGCGCGCAAATAAAGATGTCGAAGCGCGCCGGCACCTTCGTCACGCTTCGCGAGGTCGTGGACGAGGTCGGCAAGGACGTGGTCCGCTTCATCATGCTGACCCGCAAGAACGACGCGCCGTTGGATTTCGATACCGAAAAAGTGCGCGAACAGACGCGGGACAATCCGGTTTTTTATGTGCAATACGCCCATGCGCGCGCGAAATCGGTGCTTCGCCATGCAAAGACGGAATTTCCCGAAATGGATCTTGCGGAGGCGGCGCTTGCCAAGGCGGCCTTCGTCCGGCTGACATCCCCGGGCGAGCTTGCCATGATCCGCAAGATGGGGGATTGGCCGCGCCAGGTGGAAACGGCGGCGCATTTTCACGAGCCGCACCGGCTTGCCTTCTACCTTTACGATCTCGCCGGCGAATTTCACGGGCTTTGGAATCAGGGCAACGAGGACACGGTTTTGCGGTTCTTGCGCCCCGACGATCTGGAATTGTCGGCGGCCCGGATGGGGCTGGTTTCGGCATTGGCCATCGTTATCGCGTCGGGTCTGGAGGTCTTTGGGGTTGCGCCGGTCGAGGAGATGCGCTGATGAAGGCGGCCCGGCGTCCGATCGATCGCTCCCAAGCCCAGCGGCCCTTTTTTCTTCGCCGCGGCTTCTTTGGTTTCGTTGCGGCCCTGGCCGCCTTCGGCGTGTTCGCCGCCATCGTCTGGACCGCTTACGAAGAAGAACAGTTTTCCGGCACCGAAGCCCAGGTGCCGATGGTTCGGGCCGAAAAGGGCCCGATCAAGCTGCGCCCCAAAACGCCGGGCGGCATGGACGTGCCGTTTCAGGACAAGCTTGTATACGACCAGCTTTCCGAGGCGCCGCCGACGGCACAAGTAACCCAATTGCTGCCGCCGCCGGAAGAGCCGGTCGCGCCGCCGAAGGCGCCAGCGGCGGAAAGCCTGGCCGAACAAGCGCCACCGAAAACCGAAGTGCTGCGCCTTTTGGAAGAAGCGCCGGTGGCCGCGCCGCATGCAAAGGCTGCGCCGAAGCCTGCTGAAAAAACGGAACCGACCCCAACGCCCAAAGTCACGGCATCGGCGGCGCCCATCGTGGCGAAGGGGGTGCGCATTCAAATTGCGGCCCTTCGTTCGGAACGGGACGCCCTCGACCAATGGGCCCGGCTTCAAAAAGCCCATGGCGATCTTTTGGGGGGTCTGACACCCCATGTGCAGCGGGTGGATTTGGGCGCAAAAGGCATTTTCTTTCGCTT
>JAJFGH010000099.1 GCA_021776275.1 Alphaproteobacteria bacterium
CATTGGTGGCGGGTTTACGCGCCGGGCGAAGACGGGCGCCGTCGTTTTGATCCGCCGCACGTCGGAAGGCAAGATTCGCTACCGCGCCACCCTCGACGTGCCGGTGTTGCCCGGCGACACGATCGAGGTCGAGCGTCGCCTTTTTTAGGCCCTGTTTTGAGCGCCGACAGGGCGTTGCGGGCCTGTATGGAAAAGGCTGAAAAAGCCATCTAATGCATTGAAAAATAAGAAAAAGCTATGTGGCTTGGGTCGCCGCAGCCGTCCGGACTTAAGGTGCTTTCACAGTTTATTGACCCAAGTCCCTTAAAAATATAAATAAATACCTGCAAAAATCGAACTATAATGACGGTCGATATCGCTGTGCCTGGGAGGTGCTACCTCCGAAGCGCAGAGAACCGGGCTGCCGCTTACAGGCTGCCGCATACAAAGTCGGTCATAGAAATGAACGTGGACCCGATGCCGAACATTCGTCCATTTCCTGGCGACGGAAAATCGCAATTGCATGACTCGGCCGAGATGTTCGGCGGGGAGGAAGAGCAGCTCGACCTTCTCTACCTCCTCGGCGTGATCCGTCGGCGGAAATATCTGATTGCCGGAATCGCTTTTTTGGTGACCAGCTTCACCGCCCTTTTCGTAACCCAGATCACACCGCTTTATATGGCGGAGACGTTGCTGGTGCTGGAAGAAAATCAGCAAAACGTCCTCAACGTCGATGCCGTCACCCAGGGCCTGCGCACGGACTACTACACCAACGAGACGGAGGCAGCCGTTATTGGCTCGCGGGAGTTGGCCATTAAGACGGTAGAGCGCCTTGGGCTTGTGGACGATCCGACGTTCAACCCGTTCCTCGTGCCTCAGGTTCCGGGCCTTCGCGACAGGATCCTTGCCTGGTTTATGGGGGAGGATGCAACGGCGGAGGACTGGACAGCCGGGATGTCTCCGGAAGACGTGCAGGCCTATACCCTCGAATTTACGACGGATTATTACCTTGCCGGTCTGTCGGTTTCGCCGTCGCTGTCTTCGCGCATTATTGCCGTTCAATATTCATCCGAAGACCCTGCTATTGCAGCCCGTTTTGCCAACACAGCGGCCCAGATTTACATCCTGGATCAGCTTGAAACGCGCGGCGCTGCTACCGTTCGCGCCACGGATTGGCTGAGTGAGCGCGTCGATCAATTGCGTCGCCGGGTCATCGATTCGGAGCGCCGCTTCGAGGAATTTCGTCGCGCCTCCGGCATTGTCGAAGTCGGCAGCACGAACGTTTATCAAAATCAACTGGCCGATTTAAGCTCTGAACTTATCGTTGCCCGGACGAAGCGGGCCGAAGCCGAGGCGCAATATGCGCAGGTGCAGAAGCTGAAAGCCCAATCGGGCAACATCGAATCTTCGGCTGCCGTGATGGATGCGCCCCTCATTCAAAAGCTCCGCGAGCAGGAAGCGCAGCTTCTTCGCCGGATTTCCGAGGACAAGACCCGGTTGCGCGAAGGGCATCCGCGCATGGTGCTTGCCGCGAACGAGCTGACGGATCTTCGGCAGAAGATTTCAACGGAAGTTGGCAAGATCGCCCTTAATTTGGGGAACGAGCTCGAAATTTCCCGTGTGCGGGAAGCAAATTTGCAGGCGGAAATTTCCAGCTTGCAAGGAAAAATCGAGGAACAGGCCGAAGCCGAAGTCACCCTGAACTCCCTTGCCAGCGAGATCAAAGCCAATCAGGAGCTCTATGAAACCGTGCTGAACCGTTTTCAGGAAACGGAGGTGCAGGACAAAGATCTGATTCAAGCGAATGCGCGCGTCATTTCCCGCGCCGTTGAACCCAGCTCGCCATACTACCCAAAGAAAAAATTGATGGTGATTGCTGCGCTTTTTGCCTCGCTGGCGGGCGGAATTGCTTTGGCGTTCGTTCTTGAATATCTCGACTCCGGTTTTCGTACGGTCGAACAGCTGGAAAATCTGACGGGTCAGCCGGTGTTGGGTATTTTCCCGCAGATCGAGGCAAACCAGATGCCCCATAAGGTTGTCATCGACCAGCCAAATAGTGTGTTCGGCGAGGCGGTGCGGCGTATCCGCACGGCGCTCGCGCTCTCGAGCGTCCAGGGCGCGCCGAAGACGCTGCTGGTTACTTCCTCCGTGCCGGAAGAGGGAAAGACGTCCGCCTCGGCCGCCCTTGCCGTTTCCGCGGCGCGGTCCGGTCAAAAATGCGTTCTTGTCGATTGCGATTTTCGCCATCCCAGCGTTCACGCCGTGCTCGGCCTAAAAAATACCAAGGGGTTGAGCAGTTATCTCGCCGGGCAGGACGAGCTTGGCGACGTGATCGAGGCGGATCTCCGGTCTGGATTGCGCGTGATCCCGGCGGGCCCGTCCGTGCCGCATCCGGCGGATCTGTTGGGTTCTCAAGAGATGCGCAATCTTCTGCGCCGCCTGGAAGGCGTGTTCGATTTTATTATTCTGGATGCGCCGCCGCTTCTTGCCGTATCCGACGCGTTGGTTCTCGTTCGCAACGTCGATAAAACCATTTTCATGGTCCGTTGGGCAAAGACGGACCGTAGCACCGTTAATTCCGGCCTAAAGCAGCTGGTCGAGGCCGGCGCCAACATTGGCGGGCTTATCTTAAGTCTCGTCGACGTTCGTAAAAGCGTTCAATATGAATCTGGGCGCGGGGGGCGGTCTTCGTACCACGAACGCTACGATCGTTATTATAAGGAGGCCTAAGGGGGGTTTTGCCGTGCCGAAAATTTCCGATTCCCTTCTTCTTCTGGCTTTTCCTTTCTTCCTTGCCCTTCTCGCCCTTTCCTTTGCCGTTCCGAGGCTTGCTTCAAGCTTTTTGCTTCTTCCTTCCCAGGAGACGGTGCGGGCCATCGGCAAGGGAAAATCCGTTTCCGATGCGGCGATGATGCGGGCGATCGATGCGCGCCTCCATGCGTTTGCCCGACATGCAGAGCCAAAAACACTTTTTGAACTTGGCGGCCTTCGTCTCGTGCAGGCAAAAAACGCGGGGTACGCCACATCGGAAGGGCGCCGCCTTCTTGAAGAAAGCATGGCCTTCGAGCGACAAAGCTTAAGCCTTTCGCCGGTGCAGCCCTATGGGTGGGTGCAGCTCCTTCAGGGGCGCCTGGCGCTCGAGGGGCCTTCGACGGCGTTGAGCCCGCTTTTCGAGTTGGCGGTTCGCGCCGGGCCGACCGAGCCCCGCCTTGTTATGCACCGTTTGGCGATTGGGCTCTCTTTCTGGACATTTCTGGACGCAAAGGCCATGGGGCTTCTTAAGGAACAAGCATTGATTGCGGCGCGCTATCATCCCCACCGCTTGGCACAGGCGACCAAGAAGCGCTATGCGCTGAAAATTATTCGCGATGCCTTGGCGGAAGAACCGGCGCTTCGTTTCCGATTTGACCAAATCTATAGCGCTCTCTAGTGGCCTTCGACGGGAAACGCCCGTGTCGACCAGGATTGGGCACACGCGCTGCCGAACAGCAGAAGATAGGTTACGGCGACCGCCGGGATCTGCAGGCTGAAATCGACCAGGGCATGGGTGCCGACCAGCGCGGTGATCGCCACGCCCGCAGCCGGGTAAAGCGCATTTCGCGTCCGGCGCATTGCGCCAAGAAGGCACAGCAAGGTGAGGTAGAAGAACAACGCCACCGTAAGCATTAAAGCCGGAATCCCAACTTCAAGCGCCAATTCCAGATACGTATTGTGTGCGCGATCGATTGTCCGGACGTAAAAACGCAGATCCTCATCCCGGTACAGGCGAAAGCCTTCCTTGAAAGTGCCAATGCCTATCCCCGTTACCGGGGCATCCTGCGTGGCCGTCAGGGTTTGTTCATAAATTGCCAGGCGGTCATCCGTGGTGCCGAAGCCCTTGTTCATCCGATCGAGGGTTTGCCCCCCGCTTACGAAAAAGATGGCGCCGGCGATCCCGCAGGCAAGGGTTCCGGAAATGGCAATCGGCAAAAGCGCGAAGATTTTCCCGCGCCTTCGAATGCGCATGCTGGAAACAACGGCAAAGGCCGTTAGCCCAATGGCGGCGCTTAAGAATCCGCCACGCGAGTGAGTCAGCAAGAGGGCGGTGAAAATAGCTCCCGCCGATGCGATGAGGTAATAAAAACGGAACCCGCACGCATCAAAAAAGCCGAGAACATCGCCCGAAGAAATAGGGCTATAGCGGAGCACATGGCGAATTTCGGCCAACAGCAAGGTGAGCGTGGCAATCAGGGTGATGCCGGCATAGGTCGCATAATTGCTGCGGTTGACGAAGGTGCTGGTGAGCGAGCTTTTGTAGGCCCATTTTTGGTACCAAAGGATTTTTTCGCTGCCGCTTAGATGGGCGGCGAGGCCATACAGGGCATATAGCGTGCCCGAAATCGCAATGGCCCAGAATATTTGTTTTGCATATTTTTCGTTGCGGCCGAATTGAAAGGCCAGCCAGAAAACGCCGCCATAGGCTAGAAGCCGCATCAGCGCCGTATGGCTTGCTTCGGGGTTTAGGCTGATCGCGCCGGCAAGCGGCATGCCGAGG
>JAJFGH010000100.1 GCA_021776275.1 Alphaproteobacteria bacterium
CCTTCAAATGTCCGTTCCACGTTGCCCGCATGAGGGGGGTCAGATTGTCGTTGTCGCGGTTGTTCAAATTGGCGCCCGCTTTCCCAAGCGTGCGAATGACGTCAGGGTGGCCGTTGACGGCTGCCCAGTTTGCTGCGGACAGGCCCTCAAGGTCGCGAACGCTAAGATCGGCACCCTTTTCGAGTAGCAATTCGACGATCTTCTTGCGTCCGCGCCACGCGGCGTTGATGAGGGCGGATCGGCCGGCCTCGTCAACGGAATCCGGGTCTGCGCCGCGCGCCAGCATAAGCTGCACCAGCTCGGCATTGCCCGTCGCCGATGCGTCACGCAGAATTTCGTCCGGTGGCCGCTCGTCGTCGATACCGACGACGGCCGGGGCAGCCGAAGCGGCGAAGCGCCGATAGCGCTGGGTGCGTCGGTGTGCCTGAATGATTTCTTCGACCTTCATCAGTTTTTCCAATTTTTTGGCTCCGTAAAGGGCCGCCTTGTTTCCCTTTTCGGCCGCAAGATTCATCCAGGCAAGCGCTTCAGCGAAATCGGGTTTTTTACTTGCGCCACTTGCAGCGAGGTAACCAAGAAGGACCTGGGCTTCCACATAGCCCGACTGCGCGGCGCGGGTCAGCAGCTTCTTCGCCTCTTCCGGCAGCTCTTTGCTGCCCCCCTTGATGAGGGCCGTTGCCAGACGATGCTGCGCATGGGCATAGCCCTGGGCGGCGGCGTCTTGCAATCGGATAAGGGCCTGCACTTGGGATTCGTCCAGCTCCTCTTCCGGCGTTTCCTCTAGGGCCTGATTAAGGCGTGAATCAAGCTCGCGCATGCCTTGCAGAAGTTCGCCAAGCTGCCCCTTGGCCGCCGCGCTTTTCCCCGGCCGAGAAGGGGCCGCGTCGGGCGTTGTTTCTACCGGCGGTGGCGCGCCCGTGGCTTCCTCGCTGGTGGGGGAAGGCTTCGATGCGGCGGCTTCCGTCGGGCTTGGTCGGGCGAGAGTGGCTTCGACCGACGCAGCAATTTCCTTTGAGGCCGCGTCGGCAGCCTTTTCCGGCGCGGGTTCCGCCTCACGGGGCGCGGCGGGCTCTTTTTTTGCCTCATCGCGCCCGGTTTTTTCCTGAGCATCGTGTGCTTGGGCGGCCTCGGGGGGGGGTGGGGGCGCGTCCTTCTCGACGGCTGCTTCCTGAGCCAGCATCTTCTCGGTCGGTTCCTCCGGGGTCTGCTCCTCTGGGGTCTGCTCCGATTCTTGTACGTCGGCAGCCTTTTCCGGTGTGGGTTCGGCTTCTCCCTCTTCCTCGGTTGTCGCTTCCTTCTCGGCGTCCTTCAAGGGTTTTAGGGATTCCACAAGTTGTGTCCGTGGAACGCTTTCCGGCGCTTCTTTCTCGAACTCCAGGGTTTGCCGTGTTCCTTCGACGCCAAGAAATTTGCTTGGGGCAAAGGCTTCCGGGTCTTCCTCTGAAAAGGCAAGAATATCGACCATCATGGCGTCGGGGTCTTTAAGCGATGAGGGGGCCTTGGACTCTTCTTCCGACGGCATCTCTTTCACGAAGTGAAGAATGGGAAGGGCAATAACAAGGAAGGGAAGGGCGAGGGAAAAGTGGAGGAGAGCGGACAAGAATATGCCGAGTTTCGCTTTTTCTCGCACGATATCAGAAGAAACGTCCAAGGGACTTCACCCGCCGTGCGGCTTGCCGTCAATCACGGTTTGCGTGTCTGCGATTGCGATCAAGTCGATTACCGCGGCGTTGATCAGGACTTTGCCAGCATGTTCGAAATTAACGGTAATCCGATCCCGAATGACGGATTGAACCTGACCGACGCCCCAATCCGGCCGGCCTGGATGGCGGACGCGTACGCCTGGCACGATATGGTGCATTTCAGAGGCTTCCCATGGGTCCTTGGCCTATAATCATACACCTCTCAGGACCTTAGGGGCGATTGGAAAGGAAAAATGCCTTCAGAGCCAGAACAGGAACTTAGGCTTGCGGAGCTTCTCTGCTCGCGTCTCTGCCACGATTTGGTCAGCCCGATCGGGGCCATCCACAATGGTCTAGAGCTATTGGCCCAAAATGAGTCGGAGATGGAAGCAGAGATCCTCGGCCTTTTGAGCAAAAGCTCAGCCGAGGCCTCCCGCCGGCTGCGCTTTTTCCGGGTCGCCTTTGGCCAAGCAGGGGGCTCCGCCGATGCCCTTTCCCTCGAGGAGGGAAAAGAACTCATGGGGGGGTTCTTAAAAGAAGGGCGCGTTGGGCTCGATTGGAAGAAGGAAGATAGGGTCGCGTCGGCACCGGTAGCAAGGGGTGCCGTAAAGCTGCTTTTGAACATGGCGCTGGTTGCGTCGGAGGCGCTGCCCAAAGGCGGCACCGTTTCGGTCGCACCCATTTGCCGGCCAGGCGAAACCCTTTTCGAGGTGACGGCGCAGGGAGATGGCGCCGCTCTCAAAGAGGAGGTCGCTTCCGCCCTTCGCCTCGAGATGTCTTTCGAGGCGCTGACGCCGCGCATTGCCCCTGCCTATTTCCTGGCTTTTCTCATGCGCAGGTACGAATTTTCCCTTCAGGTCCTTTCAGACGCCGATAGGGTCGTTTTAAGGGCGGTAACCCGCCCCAAACCTTAACTCTCGCCCGGCCCGTTTCCCCAGGCTTTACTGCCTTTTAACCTATTGTTGCGAGCCTTACGCTTGCAAAAAAGTGTTCAGGGAGGGGATGCGATGCTCGCCATCCTCCCCATAC